>JAEXGP010000248.1 GCA_023450775.1 Actinomycetes bacterium
GTCCCAACCCGGGTGCGTTCGGGCACTTCGGCTCCGGCGGGGCGCTCGGCTTCGCGGATCCGATCGGCGAGGTGGCCTTCGGGTACGTGATGAACCAGGTCATCCCTCGCTGGCAGAGCACCCGCAACCGTGCGCTGATCGACGCGGTCTACGCGTCGCCCGCGGCCTGAGCGCCGGGACGTCCCCGCGGGGACGTCCTCCGGCATCGCGCCGCTTTCCGTGGTCGCGCCCCTACGCTCGGTGTGTCCGAGGACGGACCGCACCGCGCTGGTCCGGGGAGGAGAACCATGCTCGCGACGCTCGCACAGGACTTCGAGACCACCAGCAGCAGCGGCTCGACCGGCGGCGCCGTCATCGGCATCGTCGTCGGCCTGGTGCTCCTGGTGCTGTTCCTGGCCGCGTACTGGAAGCTCTTCACGAAGCTCGGTCTGCCGGGCTGGATGGGGATCATCCCCTTCGTGAACATCTACATGTTGTTCAAGGCCCGCGGGAAGCACGAGCCGGTCCTGTGGCTGATCCTGTCGCTGATCCCCTGCATCAACATCGTCGCGGCGTGGATGCTCGCCAACGACACCGCCGAGCTGTTCGGCAAGGAGCTGGGCTGGAAGATCCTCCTGTTCCTGCTCCCGGGCATCGGGCACCTGGTGCTCGCCTTCGGCAGCTCGGACGTCGACCGGACGGCGCTCGCCCCGGGCGTCGGCCTGAACGCCGCCTGATCGGCGGAGACCGAGGAGTCCCGGGCGGCTCCCATCCGAGAACGGAGAAGGGGCCCGGAACGATGTTCCGGGCCCCTTCTGCTGTACGCCCCCCGGGACTTGAACCCGGAACCAGCGGATTAAGAGTCCGATGCTCTGCCAATTGAGCTAGAGGCGCATGTGACTCCGCCGGGCCGAAACCCGGCGGAGTGTGATTGTAGCGACCCGCCGGGGCCGGTCGGAACCGACATCGACTGCCGCTTGGGGTGACCGAGGGGACTTGAACCCCCGACCTCCAGGGCCACAACCTGGCGCTCTAACCGGGCTGAGCTACGGCCACCAAGGCAAGGTGGACGATCATATACGGTGCCGCCGGGGAGGCTGCAGCCCGGGATCCGGGTCGGCTCCGTCCCGCTCGCCCCCGTAGCTCAGCTGGACAGAGCAGCGGACTTCTAATCCGACGGCCGCAGGTTCGAATCCTGCCGGGGGTGCTGTTCGACCGATCCGCCGGTCGGCCCGGATCGACGGGCCGCCAGTGCCGCTCGGCCTGCCGGTGCGGCTCGGCCTACTGGACGGCCCAGGTCTCCGACAGCGCCTCGGACTCCTCCTCGACACGCAGGAGCTCCTCGTCGACGTCGTCGGGCGAGCCGATGTGAGGGATCCACATCGACAGGACCGTGCCGGCGGCGACCACGGCGGTGCCGAACAGCAACGCCGGTCGGGCGCCGGCCGCTGCGGCCGAGGCCGGGTCGTTCGCGCCGTCGCGGTCGGTGAACGTGGTGAGCAGCGTGCTGATGATGGCGATGCCGAGCGACGAGCCGATCATGCGGACCGTGGTGTTGGCGCCGCTCGCCGCTCCCGACCGTTCGGGCGAGATCCCGGACAGCACCACGTTGGTGAGCTGCGAGGCGGCGAAGCCCAGGCCGAGGCCGAACAGGGCGAGCCCCGGCAGCAGGTGCAGGAACGCGGCCGACGGGTCGACCGCCCACGCGGTCAGGCCGAGGCCGGCGGCCTCGAGCACCAGTCCGGCGCGCACCACGTAGGTCGTGTCGATGCGCCGGGTGAGGCGGGCGCCCACCTGGGAGCCGACGACGATGAACACACCGGACGGCACGACCCACAGGCCGGTCTCGACCGCGGACAGCCGCAGGCCGTCCTGCAGGAACACCGACAGCACGAAGAGGAACGAGATCTGGCCCATCGCCATCAGCACGAGCGTGGCCAGGCCCCAGCGGAACGTCGGGATCTGGAGCTGGCTGAACTCGAACAGCGGGTCGCGGTCGCGACGCTCCTTCCACCGTTCGAGCAGGACGAACCCGGCCAGGAGCGCGACCGACGCGGCGGCGGTCACGGCCACGATCGAGACCGGGGCGCCGGCCGGCCACACGACGACGTCTGCCACCACGAGGTCCTGCACCGGTCGGAGCCAGCCGTACTCGGCGCCCTCGCTGATGCTGAAGACCAGCAGGAGCATCCCGGTGGCGATCAGCAGGGAACCCGGCAGATCGATGCGCTCGCGCCGCCCGGTGGGTCCGACCTTGCGCATGAAGAGGAGCGCACCGAGGATCGCGAACGGCACGACGATCACGTTGATGCGGAACGCCCACCGCCACGAGTAGTTGGTGGTGAGGAAGCCGCCGAGGAGCGGACCGAAGGCCACGGCGGCGCCCATGGTGCCGCCCCACGCGCCGAAGGCCATGCCCCGCTCCCGGCCGGTGAACGTGGTGGAGAGGATGCCCAACGTCGCCGGCAGCATCAGCGACGCTCCCATGCCCTCGATGATCGCCTCGCCCACGACGAGCTCGGGCACGCCGGTCGAGATCGAGGCGATGAACGAGCCGATGCCGAAGAGGGCGGCCCCGATGACGAACATGCGCCTCGGTCCGAAGATGTCGGCCAGGCGCCCGCCGATGATCAGCAGCGCGGCGAACGTCAGCGTGTAGCCGGTGATGACCCACTGCAACGCCGTCAGCGTGGTGTCGAACTCGTCGAGGATCGTCGGGATCGCCACGTTGAGGACGGTGGAGTCCAACGCGGCGATCAGGACGGACGTGAGGACGATCCCGAGGGTCGCCCATCGGCGAAGGTCGGCTCGCCGGGCGGGCTCCGCAGTTATCATCCGAATGGATGATAACTCGATGGAGGCCACGTGGCCGGTCGTGAGCGGAATCCCGAGCGCAGCAGGGAGCGGATCCTGGACGCCGCCCTCAGCGAGTTCTCCGAACACGGCTTCGCCGGCGCTCGTGTGGACGTCATCGCCCGCCGCGCCGGACTCAACAAGCAGCTGATCTCGCACCACTTCGGCGGCAAGGCCGGCCTCTACCGATCGGTCATGGCCGAGCGCCGCATGCGCGGCGGGGGCGAGCTCGTCGGTGCGGCCGAGGAGGTGCCGGAGGCGCTGGCATCGTTCTTCGATCGGGCCGGGGCCGACACCGAGTGGGTCCGGGTGCTGCTGTGGGAGACACTCGAGCCTCCCGAGGACGAGACCGCGACCCGTCCCGACGCGCCGGAGCACGAGGCCCCCACGACCGACGGGCGTCGGCGGCGCTACGAGGACCGCATCGACTGGGTGCGCCGGGAGCAGGCGGCGGGTCGGCTCCCGGCCGACCTCGACCCCACGATGCTGCTCCTGAGCCTCCTCGGCGCCGCCCTGTACCCGGTGCTGCTGCCCGAGGTCTGCGAGCTCGCCACGGGGCTGCGGCCCGATGACGAACGCTTCGCCGAGCGGTACCGCGACCACCTGCGTCGGTTCGCCGCGCACCTCGCCGACGGCTGAGCCTCGCCGACGGCTGAGCTGCCACACGCTCGGGCGTCCGGGCGGGGGTCCGGGGCGCGCGAGCATCTGCGACCGTGCCGAACCTGCCGCTCATCCTCATCCCGCCGTCCGAGGGCAAGGCCCCCGGCGGTGACGGGCCCGCCTGGGCGCCGGGCACCATGGCGGTCGACCTGGACGACCGCCGCCAGCGGGTGATGGCGGCGCTCCGCCAGGCCATGCGTCGCAACGCGGCCGAGCGAGGGAAGCTGCTCGGCGTCAAGGGCGACGCGCTCGCCGCGGCCACCGCGGCCAACCGGGCGATCGCCACCTCGCCGACCATGCCCGCGTCCCAGCGCTTCACCGGCGTGCTCTACGACGCGCTCGACCTGGCGACGCTGTCGGCGCGTGCCCGCCGGCGGGCGGACTCGTCCCTGCTCGTGCTGTCCGGTGTCTTCGGCCTGGTGGCACCGTCGGACCCGATCCCGGACCACAAGCTGAAGATGAGCGTCGCGGTGGGCGGGCTGGGGAAGCTCTCGACCTGGTGGCGCGAGCCGATCAGCCAGGAGCTCACCCGGCGCTCCGAGGGCCGGCTGGTGTGGAACCTGTTGCCGAACGAGCACGCGGCGGCGGTCCACTTGCATGACGTGACACAGATCACGGTCACCTTCCTGGAGCCGGATCGCACGGGCGAGCTGGTGGCGGTCGCGCACTGGAACAAGCTGCTGAAGGGCTCGCTCGTGCGGCACCTGCTCGAGCACCCGGACCTCGCGCCGGACGACCTCGGGGACTGGCAGCACCCCGAGGGATTCGTGCTGGATCGGGGCCGGACGGAGGTGGACGGCGCCCTCACCACGCTGGCCTTCGTGCGCACCTGACGGCCTCGAACGCCGCCGATCCGTGGTCGGGAGGCGCCGTTGCTCACACGAGAAGACGGAAGGCAAGTCGCCCGGGCAGGATCACCTGTTGTGATCACCTTCACGCGCCCATGAACCTGCGTCGGGCCAGTGTGCGCGCTAAACATGAGGTCACAACGACCCCCGGCCGTAGGGTTCTTCCCTTCCCTCCTACTCTCCGGCCGGGGGTCTGTTGCTGTCCGGGAACAGGTCGAGCGACGCCGTCGCTCCCGCCCGGAACCCTCTCAGCCGGCGCTCCGCCGCCGCGCCCGATCGGAGAGGGCGGGGGGTAGGTTGCGTCGCAACAGGGAGGAGCGCGATGCGCACTTCAGGACTACGTCTGGGTCGGATCTTCGGCATCGAGGTGGCAGCTGACCTCGGCGTGCTGCTGTTCGGGGGGCTGCTCACGTGGATCCTCGCCACGTCGGTCCTCCCCGCCAGCGAGCCCGGCCTGACCGGCACGGCCTACTGGTCGGTGGCCGCGCTGGGCACGCTGCTGTTCATCTTCTCGCTGCTGGCCCACGAGCTCGGCCACTCGATCGTGGCCCGCCGCAACGACATCGAGGTCGCCGGGATCACGCTGTGGATGTTCGGCGGCGTGGCCGAGCTGCGCTCCGACGCCAGGAGCGCCGGCGCCGAGCTGCGCATCGCGCTCGCCGGCCCGGCCATGAGCTTCCTGGTCGCCGCCGCGTCCATCGGCGCCGCCTTCGGACTGTCCAGGGCGGGTGCTCCCGACATCTACGTCGCCGCCCTGGGGTGGCTCGGCGTCGTCAACGCGTTCCTCGGCGTGTTCAACCTCCTGCCGGGTGCGCCGCTCGACGGCGGCCGGGTGCTGGCGGCGATCCTCTGGATGGTCCGCGGCGACCGGCTGCAGGCCAAGGTCTGGGCCGCTCGCACCGGCCGTGTCGTGGCGCTGCTGATCGTCGCCGCCGGCTTCGCCGAGGTGTTCGTGCTGCGCAGCCCGTCCGGCCTCTGGACCGTGGTGATCGGCTGGTTCCTGCTGAGCGCCGCCCGGGTGGAGGAGACCCACTACGTCGGTGAGGCCGCGCTCGGGACCATGGCCGTCTCCGAGGCGATGGTGCACGACCCGGCGTCGGTGCGGACCTGGACCACCGTGGCCGACGCCGTCCGGGGCCCCATGGCCGCCAGCTCGCAGCCGGCGCTGCCGGTCCTCGACTGGAACGAGCGGGTCGCGGGCGTGATCACCATGTCGCAGGTCCGACGCCTGCCGGCCGACCGCTGGGCGTCCACCACCGTGGCGGACATGATGCTGCCCGCCGAGCAGCTCCCCACCGCCATGCCGTCCGAGCGGCTCACCTCGGTGCTCGACCGCTTGCGGGCCACGTCGGGCGGCTTCGCCGTGGTGCTCGACCAGGGTCGCCTGGTCGGACTCCTCACCCCCGACGGCATCAGCCGGGCGATCTCGTTCGGCCAGATGGCGCGCCGGGGCGGCATCCCCACCTCCGGCACGCCGGTCGCCGCGCACGCCGCGACGACCACCGTCCAGCCCCCGCCCGCACCGATCCAGGTCCCGACCCAGGACTGGGAACCACCCAGGAGCACCACATGAGCACCGAGCCCACGGCCCCGACCACCCCTCCGGCCGAGGTCGACCTCGACGGGCTGAAGGAGCGCCTGGACTCGCTGCAGTGGCACGTCACGCAGGAGGCCGGCACCGAGCGCGCCTTCACCGGCATCTACTGGGACTGCCACGACGACGGCACCTACCACTGCATCGTCTGCGACGTGCCGCTCTTCCGCAGCGACACCAAGTACGAGTCGGGGTCCGGCTGGCCCAGCTTCTACGAGCCGGTCAGCCCCGACGCGGTCGT
Organism: Actinomycetes bacterium; assembly: GCA_023450775.1. Classification (GTDB taxonomy): domain Bacteria; phylum Actinomycetota; class Acidimicrobiia; order Acidimicrobiales; family Microtrichaceae; genus Dermatobacter. Next base: position 6,176 of record JAEXGP010000248.1, read on the forward strand.
CGAGATCTCCGACCGGTCCCACGGCATGGTGCGCACCGAGGTGCGCTGCGCCAACTGCGGCGCCCACCTCGGCCACGTGTTCCCCGACGGCCCCCGGCCCACCGGCCTGCGCTACTGCATGAACAGCGCGGCGCTGAACCTGGAGGCCGACACGGACGCGTCCGAGACGGCGCCCTCCGACTCGCCCCCGTCGGACTCGGACTGAAGGGACTGAGCGCGGCGCGCTATCGGTCGCCGGCGATCGTCCGCCAGACCGGTCGCGGCATCGCGCGGAGCATCCCGAACAGCGGGCCCAGCACCCGCGGCACGTGGACGAGCTCGCGGCGCGGGTCGCGGATGGCGGCCACCGTCGCTCGGGCGACGGTCGCGGGGTCGGTGCTGAACGGCGCGGGCTCGAGCCCCTCGGTCATTCGCGAGCGCACGAACCCGGGTCGCACGACGACGCACCGCACCCCCGTGCCGACGAGCGAGTCGGCCAGACCCTGCGCGAACACGTCCAGGCCGGCCTTCGTGGAGCCGTACACGTAGTTGGACCGTCGGGCCCGGAGGCCCGCGACCGAGGACAGCAGCACGATCGTGCCGTGGCCCTGGTCCACCAGGAACTGGCCGGCCGCCGCCAGCGCCGCGGCGGGCCCGGCGAAGTTCGTCCGCACCATGTGCTCCACGTCGACCGGGCCCATGGACCGACCGGCGTGGTGGCCGAGCAGTCCGACTGCGCAGATCACCACGTCGATCCCGCCGAGCGACTCGGCGGCCCGCTCGAGCAGCGCCCGGTGGCTCTCCACCTCCAGCGCGTCCCACGCGATCGACTCCGTGGTGAGCCCCGGTGCGGCCTCCGCCACGACGGCGGCGGCAGCCTCGGGGTCCCGCGCCGCCAGCACGGCGGACCGCAGTCCTCCGGCTGCCAGCTCGCCCAGGATCGCGGCGCCGATGTCGCTCGTCGCGCCCAGGACCAGTGCGGTGCGCGGGTGCTCGTTCAGGGAGCCGTCCGGCTCGTGGGGGTCGGGAGCGAGATCGGCCACGGCCCGACGGTAGCCGGGGCGGTGTCGATGACCGTTCCCTCCCGTGCGGCGACGACCTCGGGCCCGCCCTCCGGCGCGTCGGTCGCCGCCCGGCGCTCGATCAGCGCCACCTCGTCGTCGGTGCGCGTCGGGCCGTGGTGGAACAGGACCAGCCGGCCCACGCCGGCGGCCGTGGCGATGGCGAGCGCCTGCTCGACCGTCGAGTGGCCGTACCGTCGTGCCGTCCCGGCTTCGTCCTCGGTGAACTGCGCGTCGTGGATCAGGACGTCCACGCCACGGAGGTGCCTCACGATCCGGGGGTCCGGTCCGTCGGCGCGGGCGAGGTGGTCGGGCACGTAGGCGAGCGAGCCGCCGGCGGGGTCCGCGACCCGGTAGCCGAACGTCCGCCCGCCCTTGTGGGGCACCTCGAACGCCTGGACCGTCAGCCCCTCCACGCGCTGCGGACCGGGATCGATGCCGTGCCACGACCAGCGGCCGAGGAGACCCTCGGGTCCGATCGGGAAGTGCGGCGGCGACATGGCCCGCCGCATGACCTCGCTCGCGTCGTCGGGCGCATCGCCGGACGACTGCCGCGGGAGCAGCACGTCCACGCGGGCGTCCTCGCGGTCGCCGGCCGGGAAGAAGGGCAGCCCGTGGGTGTGGTCCCAGTGCAGGTGCGTCAGCAGCACCGTGCCGCGGTACGGCTCACCGCCCAGCAGGTCCGACAGCCGCTGCAGTCCGGACCCCGCGTCGAGCACCACGGTGGGGTGCTCGTCGCCGGTCGCGACGAGGGCCACACACGACGTGTGGCCCCCGACGTCGACGTAGTCGGGTCCCGGCGCGGCCGTGGACCCGCGTACTCCCAGCAGGTGGATCCTCAAGCGCTCTCCCGACGGTGGCCGGACGCCACGGTGGCGAGCGCCCCGCGATCCAGTCGGTCCTCGGTGGTCACCGCGACCCGCACCCGGGTGCGGGCCCGCAGGGTGGACGTGCGCCGGCCGGCCTCGAGCGACGCCCGTTCGCCGAGGATGGCCCCGGGGCCGACCTCGGTGATCGCCTCGCCGTCCACGTCGACCGCGAGCACGCCGTCGAGCAGCAGGTACACCTCGCCGTTGGCGCCCGCGCCCTGACGGGTGAGCACCGAGCCGGACTCCAGCGTCCGGATCTCGGGCCGGGTGCCGCCCATGATGTGCGACGACAGCTGCCGCTCCAGTGCGGACTCGACCGCGGTCACCATGGCCGGCGTGTCCCGCTCGCCCCACGGGGTGTGGACGCCGAACGAGCGGCGGTACCAGGCGGCGAAGTCGGCCAGCCCGGCCTTGGCGAACAGGTCCAGTCGGTCGTCGTACACCCAGTGGCGGGGGAACGAGCTGGCGCCGATGAGGTTGCGCTCGATGCGGCCGTCGGCGTGGATGACCAGTTCGAGCGTCGTCCACACCGTCGGCGCCTCCCACTTGACGAACGGGGGGTGTGCGACACGACGGGGACCCGGGAGGGCGGTGTGCCCACCGGTCGTCTGCGTGAAGCGCACGCTCGTCCCGCCCACCTCGGGCTCGTTGCGCAGGTCGGGGAAGGACACCGCGGCGAACGTGGCCGAGTGCTTCCCGAGCCGGACGGTGGTGGCCCCCATGAGGCCACCACCGTCGTGACCCGCCGCCACGATGCGACCGTCCTCCACCTCGGCCCACGCCGACAGCCGGTTCCCGAAGCGGAACGCGTCCGCCTCCCGCAGTGCCTGCAGGTCCTCGACGTGGTCGGGGAGGGGCTGGTCGTAGTGGGTGAAGCCGGACGAGAAGACCGCCTTGTTCAGCGGTCCGGTGACCGCCTCCGAGGGGATCCAGCTGAGTGAGGTGACGGACGATTCGATGCGCACGGTGGGCTCCTGCGTTCGAGGTGGACGGGCGTTCGTGGTGGTGCAGGAGGGTCGGCTCAGCCGACCGTGAACTCGCCGGTCATGCCCTGCATGGCGTGGGGCATGCCCTCCGGCTCGGCGCCGCTGGTCATCATCTCCTCCATCGCCTCGGGGGTCATGCCGGTGGGGATGAAGCAGACGGCCAGGTAGCGGCCGTCGCTGAGGTCCAGCAGCGCGCCGCCCTTGGCACCGGGGTTGGCGAAACCGGAGCTGAGGAACTCGACCTTCTCCGCGGCCTCCTCCTCGGGCAGCTGCACCAGCTCCTCGGGGGTCGTGGTCACGCCGTCCTTGGCCTTGGCGAAGACGATCTCGTGGATCTCGTTGCCGTGGTTGGTCATGCGGACGATCGTCCGGCCGGCCTCGGCGGTCGTGGGCAGACCCTCGAAGGCGTACTCGTGGGCGCTGACGTCGATGACCTGGTAGTCGCAGTTGTCGGCCATCCAGTCGATCAGGTCGCCGAAGCTCGACATGAACTCCTCCGACGGCGGGCCGGGATTGGCGAACATGTCCTCGGTGGCGGCGGACACGGCCTTCGCCGTCGCCTGCGCATCGGCTGGAGCCGCGTCCTGCAGCGCCTGGAGCTCGGTCGTCACCTTCTTGACGGCCGCCTCGTCCGGACCGTCCTCGCCGGCGCTCGAGTTGGCGGCGTTCACGGCGGCGTCGGTGGCGAAGGCCTGCTCGCAGAACACCTCGGCGGACGCCTCGACGGCGGTGCCGGCCTCGGTCGTGGTCGTCGTGTCCGCCTTCTCGTCGTCGCCGCAGGCGGCCAACGGGAGCAGGGCGAGCGACGCGCCCATGAAGGCGGCGATCGTGCGGGTCCGGCGGCGGGAGGGGGCTGAGCTCATGATCGGTGTTGTCTCCGTGTCGTGCGACCGCATCGGTGCGGCCGTCGTGTTCATGTGTCGAACGTACGAACGGCGGCAGTGCCGGGAACACGGTGGAGGCGTGTGTCTGCAGGGGGTGCCTGCACCCCTCGGTCGTTTCGTGGTGGGCACCTTCCTGCCCGGACCCCGCATCGGCTGAGATGTCGGTGTGGACCTGACCCAGTCGGCCGACGCCGCCGCGACACCGGCCAACCTTCCCGACGGCGCGCCTGGCGCGCGCGACGGTGCGGCCGCCGGCGAGCGGGCGATCACGGTGCTGCTCGCGGACGACAACCTGATCGTTCGCGAGGGCGTCCGGGCGCTGCTCGGGCTGGAGGATGACATCGAGGTGGTCGGCGTGGCCGCGGACCTCGACGAGCTCGTGGCCACGGCGGACGAGCTCGTGCCGCAGGTGGTCGTCACCGACATCCGCATGCCGCCGAACTTCCAGGACGAGGGCATCGAGGGCGCCAAGCAGGTCCGCAAGCGGCACCCCGGCACCGGCATCGTGGTGCTGTCCCAGTACGACGAGCCCGAGTACGCCATCTCGCTGCTCGCGCAGGGCGCGGCGAGCTCCGCCTACCTGCTCAAGGACCGCATCGGCGACGGCAACCAGCTCGCCCGGGCGATCAGGGAGGTCGCCACCGGCGGGTCGATGCTCGATCCGCAGATCGTGCAGGCGCTCGTGACGCCCGTGACCGACGAGGCCGCGCTCACCCCTGGCGAGGAGGCGTTGCTGCAGCAGGTCGCCGAGGGCCGGCCGGTCAAGGCGATCGCCGCTGCCACGTCCACCACCCCCGAGGCGGTCAACGACTCGGTGGAGGACCTCTTCCTCAAGCTCGCCCGAGGAGCGAGCGCCGGCCGGGACGACGCGCTCCGCCGCCTGCGCCTGCTGCAGAAGGCGATCATCGACCGCGAGGAGCAGGGCGAGACGCTCAGCCGGATGCTGCCGGGCGGGTTGGCCGACAAGCTGCGCGAGGACGTCGGCGCCGCCGAGCGCACCGACCGGCTCGACGTCACCGTGCTGATGTCGGACGTGCGGGGCTACTCCGCCATCGCCGAGCGCTCGGACCCGACGGTGCTCGCCGGCCAGCTCGACGACCACCGCGCCGCGATGAACGACGTGATCCTCGCCGAGGGCGGCACGGTCATGCAGTACGTCGGCGACGCGGTGATGGCCGTGTTCGGCGCCCCGTTCCCGGTCGACGACCACGCCGCCGCTGCGGTGCGCGCCGCCGTCGGCATGCACGAGCACCAGCGAGCGCTCGACGCCCGGTGGGCCGACGTGGGCCTGGCGCCGTTCGGGTTGGGCATCGGGCTGTCGACCGGCGAGGTGGCGGCGGCCATGCTGGGCAGCGAGGAGCGCTACGAGTACACGCTCGTGGGTGACACGGTGAACCTGGCGCAGCGCCTGCAGGACCTCGCCCGCCCCGCGGGCACCACGGTCCTGAGCGACGCCACCAAGATGGCGGTCGATGCCCACTGGATCACCGAGGAGCTCCCGGTCCAGCGGGTGAAGGGAAGGGACGCGCCGGTGCGATGCCACCGGCTCGTCGGAGCAGCCAACCACTTGACGGGAGTCGTGCGATGACCGAGACGATGGTCGAAGGAGCCGAGGGCGAGGGCGTGCCGAGCGGCGACGCGACCACTCCGGCGGTGCTGACCGTGCGCGGCGTGCGCCGCACGTTCGAGGCCGAGCTCGCGCCCGTGCGCGCGCTGCGCGGCGTCGACGTCAGCGTCGCCGCCGGCGAGTTCGTGGGCGTGATGGGACCCTCGGGTTGCGGCAAGTCCACGCTGCTCAACCTGGTCGCCGGTCTCGACATCGCGGACGAGGGGACGATCCTCATCGGCGACGAGGAGATCACCGGCCGCGACGAGGACTGGCTGGCGCGGATGCGGCGACGCCACATCGGCATCGTGTTCCAGTTCTTCAACCTGCTCGAGGGCATGACCGCGCTCGAGAACGTGGTGCTGCCCGCGGTGATCTCGGGCCGCATGAAGCGGCGCGCGGCGGAGAGCCGGGCGCGCGACCTGCTCGACCTGCTCGGCCTGGGCGACAAGACCGGCGAGGTCCCGGCGGTCCTGTCCGGCGGTCAACGTCAGCGCCTGGCGATCGCCCGCGCGCTCGCCAACGAGCCGACGCTGCTGCTGGCGGACGAGCCCACCGGCGCCCTGGACAGCGACGGCGGCCGCGAGGTCCTGGAGCTGTTCCGCCGCCTCCACGACGAGGGCCAGACGATCATCATGGTGACGCACTCGGCCGAGGTCGCCGCGGGCGCCGACCGCGTGCTGCACATGCGGGACGGGCGGATCGAGCGCGAAGAGGTGCCGTCCTGACCACGTCCGCCGTCCCCGTCACCGAGCCGGCGGTCGCGTCGGTCCGGTCCACGCCCCGGGCCGCGGTCGCCACGGTGCTGGCGCTCGCCGCGGTGGTGACCGCGTCCCTCGCGGCCGCGCGCCTGGGTGATGCCGAGGCCCGGGT
>JAEXGP010000284.1 GCA_023450775.1 Actinomycetes bacterium
ACGGCGGCGGAGCCCGGTGGGCTCCGCCGCTGCCGTTCGACCGTGCGGTCGGTCCGTCTCAGGTGGGCGCCGTCGTGCGGCGCCCGGCGCTCCTCAGCGGAGCGACGAGGTCACTCGACCTCGATGAAGATGCACTCGCCGGGGCACTCCTCGGCGGACTCGATCACGCCCTCGAGCTCGCCGTCGGGGATGTTGGCGAGACCCTCGGCACCGGCGGGATCGTTGAAGATCTTGTCGCCCTCCTTGACGTAGGCGAGCCCGTCGTCGAGCAGCGTGAACACGGCCGGCGAGATCTCCTCGCACAGCCCGTCACCCGTGCACAGGTCCTGGTCGATCCACACCTTCATGCCCATGGTTGGTCATCCTGCCTTCACGTCGTGCCCCAGTCGGAGGGAGGGGCGGGGGCGCTGACTTCTTCCTGCAGCATAGTCCCACTCGGGAATTTGCACGGCAATCGCGGTGGAAACTCTTCGGCCACCTGTCACGCTCCGGCAACGGGGCCGTGACGGTGCCGTGACCGAGACGTCACCGGACCGTGACGGGGGATGGCAACGCGTCGGGCCCCGACCGGGGTAGACACTCATCCGGGACCAACCCGACGCTGCCCGACGACTTCAGGAGGTCCGGTGCACGACGAGGAGAGCCAGCAGCCAGCCCGGTTCGACGGCGACGCCGACGACGTGGACGTCCTGCGGGAGCAGGTCCGGGATCTGGAGGAAGAGGTCTCGCAGCTGGTCCGGCGGCTGCAGGACGCGCCCAAGCGGGTCCGCACGCTGGAGGAGCGGCTCCTGGAGACCAAGGGCCAGCTCGCGCAGGCGGTCAGCCAGAACGAGAAGCTGACGTTCACGCTGCGGGAGGCCCGCGACCACATCGCCGCGCTGCGGGAGGAGGTCGAGAAGCTCACCCAGCCCCCGGCGGCGTACGCCACGCTGCTCGGCGTCAACGAGGACGGCACGGTCGACGTACAGGCCGCCGGTCGCAAGATGCGGGTGGAGATCTCGCCCGGCATCGACGTGGAGGAGCTCCGGCGCGGCTGCGAGGTCGTGCTCAACGACGCCTACAACGTGGTGATGGTCCGGCCGCCCGAGATCTCGGGCGAGATCGTGACGTTCAAGGAGCTGATCGATGAGGGCCGCCGCGCCCTGGTGGTGGGCCGGGCCGACGAGGAGCGGGTGGCCGAGCTCGCGGACCAGCTGCTCGACGAGCACCTGCGGGCCGGCGACAACGTGCTCATGGACACGCGCTCGGCGCTGCTCCTCGAGAAGCTGCCCCGACCCGAGGTCGAGGAGCTGGTGCTCGAGGAGGTGCCCGACATCGGCTACTCCGACATCGGCGGCCTGGACGACCAGATCGAGGCCATCACCGACGCCGTGGAGCTGCCGTTCCTGCACCAGGACCTGTTCCGGGAGTACGCGCTGCCGGCGCCCAAGGGGATACTCCTCTACGGGCCGCCCGGCTGCGGCAAGACGCTGATCGCCAAGGCGGTCGCCAACTCGCTGGCCCGCAAGGTCACGGAGGCCACCGGCAAGGAGGCCCGCAGCTACTTCCTCAACATCAAGGGCCCCGAGCTGCTCAACAAGTACGTCGGCGAGACCGAGCGCCACATCCGGCTCGTGTTCCAGCGGGCACGGGAGAAGGCCGCGGACGGCACGCCCGTGATCGTGTTCTTCGACGAGATGGAGAGCCTGTTCCGCACCCGCGGCACCGGCATCTCGTCGGACATGGAGGCCACGATCGTGCCGCAGCTCCTCGCCGAGATCGACGGCGTGGAGACGCTGAAGAACGTGATCGTGATCGGTGCGTCCAACCGCGAGGACCTGATCGACCCGGCGATCCTCCGCCCGGGCCGCCTGGACGTGAAGATCAAGATCAACCGCCCCGACGAGCAGGCCGCCGCGCAGATCTTCGCCCGCTACCTGACGACCGACGTCCCGCTCGACGAGGAGGAGATCGCCTCGCTCGGCGGCGGCGACGCGGCCAAGGCCGTGATGGCCATGATCGAGCGCACGGTCGACGAGATGTACCGGACCGACGAGTCCAACCAGTTCCTCGAGGTCACGTACCAGAACGGGGACAAGGAGGTCATGTTCTTCAAGGACTTCTCGTCCGGGGCCATGATCGAGAACATCGTCCGGCGGGCCAAGAAGCTCGCCATCAAGCGCGAGCTCGACGGCGGCCCCCGCGGCGTCCGCGTGCAGGACCTGGTCGACTCGATCCACCAGGAGTACAAGGAGCACGAGGACCTGCCCAACACGACCAACCCGGACGACTGGGCGAAGATCTCGGGCAAGAAGGGCGAGCGGATCGTCTACGTCCGCACGCTGGTGCACGACGAGACCAAGGAGGACGCCACCGGCGGTCGCTCCATCGAGGCGGTCGCCACCGGCCAGTACCTCTGACGCCGGCGTCGCCGTGATCCCGGTGACCGCCTGACGACCGCGGGTCGCTGCGACAGCACGCGTCCGGGCCGGAGGGATCCGCCGGGCGGCTCCGTAGAGTCGACGGATGGGTTCGTCCGTCGCGCTCGTGGACAGTTCCGAGCGACCGCGCGGCGACGTCCCGACGCCGTCGCGAGGGGTGCGCAGAATCGTTCGCCGGGCGCCGCTGTGGACGGTGCCGGTCCTGGTCGGCGCCGTCGTGCGGGTCGCCTACTGGGCAGCGGTCTCGCCCGAATGGGTGCCTCGCTCCGACGCCCGCCAGTACGTGGGCCTGGCCCGGTCGATCGCCGCCGGTGACGGCTTCGCCGCCGCCTTCCCCGGCGGCGAGCTCCACCCCACGGCGTTCCGTCCGCCGCTGTACCCCACGCTCCTGGCCGTCCCCACCAAGGTCTTCGGATCCGAGGCGCTCTGGCCCGGGCGCCTCCTGGCGATCGTGATCGGCCTGGGCGTGATCGCCCTCACGGTCACCTACGCCCGCCGGATCGCCGGCGACCGGGCCGGTCTGGTCGCAGGGTTGGCCGTGGCACTCGTGCCCAGCCTCGTGGCGAACGACTCGGTGACGATGACGGAGTCGCTCGGTCTGCTGCTCGTGCTCGGCATCCTCGTGGCGCTGCTGGACGACCGCTGGGTCCGGGCCGGTGCGCTCTGCGGTCTGCTCCTGCTCACCCGTCCGAACGCCTACCTGGTCGCGGTCGTGGTGGTGGTCGTGCTGTGGCGCTCGATCGGTTGGCGCCGCGCCGCCGCGGCGCTCGGTCTGTGCGTGCTGGTCGTCGCCCCCTGGGTGGTGCGCAACGCCGTCGTCGTGGGCACGCCCCGACTGGTGACGTCCGACGGCTTCACGCTCTCGGCGATGTACGGGCCGCCGGCGCTGGCGACCGGCACGTTCATCGACCCCACGGGCGACGAGTGGTACGAGCGCCACGGCGTCCGCGAGCTCGAGGGCGACGAGGCGCGGTGGAACGACCGCCTCGTCGGGATCGCGCTCGACGGCATGCGCTCGAACCCTGGGGCGGTGCTCACCCACATGGCCGACGGCGCCGCCACCATGCTCGAGCTGCCGGGCCACCGGGCGCACGAGGCGGAGTTCGTGGACGGCCGCAACCCCCGGTTCCGCGACGCCACGCTGTTCGTGTTCCCGATCCTGGTCGCGGCCGGCCTGCTCGGGACCGGCCTGCGGCTGCGGGACCGCCGCACCTGGCCGGCGCTCGCGGTCGTGGCGCAGTTCGTGGTGCTGTCGGCGGTGACCGTCTCGGTGCCGCGGCTGCGCGGGCCGTTCGACCTGCTCATGTGCATCGGGGTCGGCTACCTGGCCGCGTGGCTCCACGAGCGGGCCCCCGCGGCGAGCGCTGCCGAGCCCGCCGCGGATCGCGCGGGTCGGGCGGGTCGGGCGGCCGACGGTCCGGACCTCCCACCGCCGACCGATCGTCCACCGTCGACCGATCGCCGGCCATCGCCCGGCCGTCCGCTCGACGTCGCTACGGTCTCGCCCCGAGGAAGGGAGCAGCAATGACCATGACCCCCGCGCGCCCGCGGCGCCGGAACCGCCGCGGCGTCCTGTCGATCGCGTTCGTCCTCGCCGCCGCCGTCGCGCTGGCGACGGGCTGCCTGGCCCCGCTCGGCCCGGTCACCAAGGTCGCGGTCGAGGCCGTGCGGCTGCCGGAGACGTCGGACCCGTTCGTGGTCGAGGACGGCGGCACCTACTACGTGTACGGCTCGGACAACCACCTGCGGGCGCCGGTCACGCGGCTGACCGACATCGACCGTGCCTACACGCTGGCGCAGAAGAACGCGCTCACCGTCGAGGGCATGCCCCAGAAGCCGGCGTGGGCGGCGCGGCAGCGCCAGCTGTGGGCGCCGTCGGTGGCGCGCTTCGGCGACGTCTGGATCATGTACTTCGGCGCCGACCGCATCTCGCCGCCCGACCCGGCGAACCCGCCGTGCGTGGGCCGGGCGATCGCGTCGTCGCCGTCCGGGCCGTTCGTCCCCGAGGCGCAGCCGATCACGTGCGGGATCAACTGGGTGCACGGTGCGCTCGACCCCGAGGTCTTCACCGACGCGAACGGCGGACGGTGGCTGTACCTGGCGTTCGGCAACACGATGGACCCGATCCACGTGTTCCCGCTCGACGCGTGGGGGAACATCTCGGGCCCGGCCACCGCGGTGCTCGGGCGGCACCACCCGTGGGAGTACCACTTCATCGAGAACCCCTCGATGGTCTACGACCGGGTGCGCCGCAACTACCTGCTCGCGTACTCGGCCGGGCGTTGGTACGAGGGGAACTACTCGACCGGGATCGCCCGTTGCGCCACCCCCACGGGCCCCTGCACGAGCGACCCCTCCGGTCCGTGGATCCAGTCGTCCAACGGCCGCAGCGGTCCCGGCGGGCTCAGCTTCTTCCAGGATCGCGACGGCGCGCAGCGCGCCATCTACTCGTCCTTCCAGGCCGGCTGGGAGACGACCTCTGGCGGGCGCTCGGCGTCGATCGAGTACCTGAAGGTCGAGCCCTCGGTCACGCTCACCGTCGTCAAGTGACCCGCACCCTCCGGTTCCGTTGCGCGATCTGCGGCCCATGGGCCGTCGATCGCGCAACAGCACGGCGGGAGGCCCGCCCCGGGGGACCGAGCCCGATCACGTAGGGTCACCGGCCGTGGCCATCGCCAAGATCTGCGGCATCGAGACGGAGTACGGGATCCTCGTGCGCGGCGCGGGGGAGTCGAACCCGATCTCGGCGTCGTCGATGCTCATCA
>JAEXGP010000333.1 GCA_023450775.1 Actinomycetes bacterium
GAGCAGACGGCCGAGGCCCGCGACCGGGCCCGTCGCGAGGTCGAATCCGCTCGCGCCGCGGTCGCCGAGGCACGGCGCATCGAGCAGGAGGCGCATCGGGGTCGCGACCAGGCCGCGGCCGACCGTCGCCGTCTCGCCGAGAAGGTGGAGCGACTCGACCGGGACGCGGAGGAGGCGACCGGCGAGCTCGAGGCTCTCGGTGCGCACCTGACCGAGCTGGTCGATCGGCTGGCACGGGAGGAGGTCCGGGTCGCGGAGCTCGCCGAGCAGCTGCCGTCGCTCGAGGCCGCCGAGGCCGAGCTGGGGGAGCAGGCCCGGCGCATGTCGGAGGCCCGCGAGCAGCTGGACGCCCGCGCCGCGGACGTCCAGGCGCGACGCACCGACCTGGAGGTCCGGGTCGCGGCGCTCGACGAGCGCCGCCGCTACGTGGGCTCCCGCCTGGAGCAGATCGGCGAGCGACTGGCCCGCAACCAGGCCGAGGTGTCCGCCGCGGCCGATCGGCGCGTGCTGCTCGAGGCCCGGGTCGTGGCCACCGAGCAGCTGCAGGCGTTCGTCGCCTCGCGGCTCGCGGTCGTCGAGCCCACGCTCGACTCGCTGCGCGAGGAGCGCCGGCGTCAGTCCGAGGCCACGCGGGAGGTCACCACGCTGCTGGACGGCCTGCGCAACGAGCGGGCCGCGGCGGAGCGGTCGCTCGAGGAGGCCCGCGCCCGCCTCCAGAAGGCCGAGATCGCGGATGCCGAGGCCCGGATGCGGCTGGACGCCGCCACCGAGCAGCTGCGCCACGATCTGGACACCGAGCCCGACGTCGCCATGGCGACGGAGTGCCCGCTGCTGCCCGACGGGGTGTCCGCACCGGCTCGCGTGCGCGAGCTCGAGCGGGAGCTGCGACTCATGGGTCCGATCAACCCGCTCGCGCTGCAGGAGTACGAGGAGCTGTCCGAGCGGCACACGTTCCTGGAGGGCCAGCTCGAGGACATCCGTCAGACGCGTCGTGAGCTGGCCAAGGTCATCAAGGCCGTGGACGAGGAGATCGTCAACGTCTTCTCCGCCGCGTTCGCCGATGTCAGCGCCAACTTCACGACGCTGTTCGAGACGCTGTTCCCGGGTGGCCAGGGCCGCCTGAAGCTGACCGATCCCGACAACCTGCTCGAGACGGGCATCGAGCTCGAGGCCCGCCCGTCGGGCAAGAACGTGCGCAAGCTGTCGCTGCTGTCGGGCGGCGAGCGCTCGCTCACGGCGCTGGCGTACCTGTTCGCGGTGTTCCGGTCGCGGCCGTCGCCCTTCTACGTGATGGACGAGGTCGAGGCCGCGCTCGACGACGTGAACCTCCACCGGTTCCTGGACCTCATCGCCGAGTTCCGCGACGCCGCGCAGCTCATCGTCGTGAGCCACCAGAAGCGCACGATGGAGGCCGCGGACGTCCTCTACGGCGTGACCATGGAGCCCGCGGGCTCGTCCAAGGTCCTCTCCGAGCGGGCCGCCACCGTCCTCGACTGAGTCGGCCCGCCCTGAACTCGGGACGCGTCGCGCCGGATGTGGGCGCGAGACGACCCGGGTTCAGAACGCTGGCGATCGGCGCCGGACTCGGGACGCGTCGCGCCCGATGTGGGTGCCAGCCGACCCGAGTTCAGGGGAGGCGGCTGAACCAGCGGAGCGAGAAGCCGGCGGCCACCAGCAGCAGCACCAGGCCGAGGCCGACGAAGCGATAGGTCACGTCCTGGGACTTCTCGTCGTAGCCGATCGTGGAGCCGAGCTCGGAGTACACCGAGCGGAGGTCCTGGGCGGACTCCGCCGTGTAGGCCGTGCCGCCCGTGCCCTCGGCCAGGCCGCGGAGCTCCTCGACGTTCACCGGGACCCGCGTCCGCTGGCCCACGCCGTCGCCGTCGGTGTCGACGGTGATCTCGCCGTCCTGCGTGCCGTAGGCGATCGTCGACACCGCCACGCCCGCCTCCTTGGCGATCGGGATGGCGTCCGCGGTGGGCAGGCCGACCGTGGTCTCGCCGTCGGACATCAGCACGACCGCGCCGTCGACCTTCTTGCCGTCGGTGCCGCGGGCCTGGTCCTCGATCACCTGGACGGCGAGCTTGGTGGCGTCGCCGATGGCGGTGGACTTGTCCAGCTCGAGCCCGTCGATCGCCTGGTTGACCTTGGCGTGGTCCTGGGTGGGCGGGACCAGCAGCTGCGCGCTGCCGGCGAAGCTGATCAGGCCGACGTTGAGCTGGTCCGGCAGCTTGTCGATGAACTCCTTGGCCGCGGCCTGCGCGGCCTCGATCCGGTTCGGCGACACGTCGGTCGCGGCCATGGACAGCGACGTGTCGATGGCCAGCACGATCGTCGACCGCTCGGACGGCACCTTCTCGGTCATGACCGGCTGGGCGAACGCGCCGACGAGCACGGCGGCCGCCAGGATGAACGCCCCGGCGACGAGGTGGCGCCGCCAGCCCGGTCGCTTGGGGGCGACCGAGTCCAGCAGGTCCAGGTTGGAGAACCGCACCGCGTAGCGGGGCCTCGTGAACTGCAGGCCCACGTACAGGGCCGCGAGCCCCACGACGACCAGGAGCAGCCACAGGCGCTCGGGTTGCAGGAACCAGTCACTCATCTCGACTCACTCAGCCTCTTCGTCGTCCTCGTCGCGGTGCGAGCCCGCTCCTCGTGCCGTGCCATGCCGTCACCGCGGCGCCGTCGTGGCGGCCAGCTCGGCCCGCCGCCGGCGACGCGAGACGTAGCGGGCCAGGTCCAGCACCCAGTCGCCGTCGGTCCGCAGCTGCAGGTGGTCCGCCCCGGCGCCGCGGATGGCCGACGCGATCGTCGCCCGCTGCCGTGCGGCCGCCTCGGCGAACCGGGCCCGGGTGGTCGGGTCGTTGGTGTTGACCTCCCTGGTGGCGCCCGTGGCCGGGTCGCTGAACTGCAGCAGCCCGACGGGTGGCAGCTCGAGCTCGCGGGGGTCGACCACCTCGATGCACAGCACCTGGTGGCGCAGCGCCACGGTGCCGAGGGCCGTCCGCCAGTCGTCGGGGTCGCCGAGGAAGTCGGAGATCACCACGACCAGGCCCCGGCGGGGTGCGATCGCCCCGGCCCGCTTGAGCGCGCCCTGCAGATCGGCAGCGCCGGAGCCGTCACCGCGGGGCGTGGACATGATCCGCTCGAGGATCGCCAGCAGGTGGGTCCGGCCGTGGCGCGGCGGCACCGTGCTCAGCTCCTGGCCGCGCAGCACCAGCGCCCCGATCCGGTTGCCGCCCCGTCCGGTGAGCAGGCCCACGCCGGCGGCGGCGGCCAGCACCAGGTCGCGCTTCTCGTAGTTGGCGGTGCCGAAGTCAAGGCGGGCCGAGCGGTCGACGACCAGCCACGCCTCGAGCTCGCGGTCCGCGATCGTCTCCCGGATGTAGGGGTCCTGCATGCGGGCGGTGACGTTCCAGTCGATCCGTCGCACGTCGTCGCCCGGCTCGTAGGCGCGCGTCTCGCCGGGCTCGGTCCCTCGCCCGGGGACGAGGCCCAGGAAGTCGCCGTGCAGCATGCCGTCGAGCTTGCGGTTCACGTCGAGCGTGAGGCGGCGGAGGATCTCCTCCGCCGGCCGTTCGCCGACGAGCCCGAGGGTGCGGGAGAGACCCGTCACTGCTGGCCGTTCCCCCAGGCCGCGCTCGCGCCGCTGGCCGCGGGTGCGTTCCACGCAGCGGCGTCGGTGGCGCCGCCGTAGTAGGAGTCGCCGCCGGACTGGGCGGGGCTCAGCCGCGGGGCCGGCACGGTGCCGAGCACGCGGGCGAGCACCTGCTCCACGTCGACGTCCTGCGCCAGCGCCTCGTAGGACAGCAGCATGCGGTGCCGCATGATCTCGGGGGCGACGTCGAACACGTCCTGCGGCGTGAGGTAGGACCGGCCTCGGAGCAGCGCGAGCGCCCGGCCGGCGCGGATGAGGCCGAGCGAGGCGCGCGGGCTGGCGCCGAGCTCGATGAAGGCGCGCAGCTCGGGCAGTCCGAAGTTCTCGGGCGTCCGCGTGCAGAGGACCAGGTTGACCGCGTACTCGAGCACGCTGCGGTCCACGAACACGTCGTCGGTCGCCGCCTGCAGCGCCTGGACCTGCTCCAGCGTGAGCGCCTGCTCGGCCGAGGGCGGGTTCGTGCCCATCCGCTGGACGATCTCGACCTCCTCGGCGGGCGACGGGTAGTCGAGCACGACCTTCATGAGGAAGCGGTCCCGCTGGGCCTCGGGGAGCGGGTAGACGCCCTCGGACTCGATCGGGTTCTGGGTGGCGAGCACCAGGAACGGCTCGGGTGCCTCGAAGCGCTTGCCGCCGATCGTGACGTGGTGCTCGGCCATGACCTCCAGCAGCGCGGACTGCACCTTGGCGGGGGCGCGGTTGATCTCGTCGGCCAGGACGAAGTTGGCGAACACGGGGCCGAGCTCCACGTCGAACTGCTCCGACGACGCCCGGTAGATGCGCGTGCCGACCAGGTCGGCGGGCAGCAGGTCGGGCGTGAACTGGATGCGGGAGAAGCTGCCGCCGACCGACGACGCCAGGGTCTCGACGGTCAGCGTCTTGGCCAGGCCCGGCACGGACTCGAGCAGGCAGTGGCCGCCGGCGAGGAGGCAGGTCAGGACCCGCTCGATGGCCCGGTCCTGACCGACGATGACCTTCTTGAGCTCGAACAGGAGCCGCTCCACGTCGGCGGCGGGGGTGCTCGTGGGGGACTGCTGATCCACTGGTCGGTCGCTCTCTTCCGGGTCTGCGGGCGTCTGGGCGAGCGGCGTGCTCGGCATGCGGGCGCCGCGCTCGGGTGCTGGAAACGGTACGGGTTCCTCACCCGGACGCGTGCTGCGAGGACCGATGTTGCTGATCCACCCTTCAGCTTGCCGCGCCCGGTCCCGGATGCGAGCACGGAAGCAAGCGGCTCCCGCGGGGCGGCGCTGGCGCACTTGTAGGCTCCCGGCCGATGGAACCACTCGTGATCCTGGCCGTGATCCTCGCCCTCGTCGCCGTCCTGGCGGTGATCGCCGGCGCGACGCTCATGACCCGCCGCAACCGCGGCGAGTCGCTCGAACCGCCGTCCGACGTCGAGCTCGACACCGTCACCGAGCCCGGACCCGACGCCCGGGCCCCTCGTGAGCGGGCCAAGCCCGACGATCCCGGTTCGCTCACCGAACCCGAGGTCGAGGTCATCGAGCCCCGGGGCACCATGTTCGGCGGCACCGTCGAGATCACCGGGCCCGAGCTCACCGAGGAGGAGGAGGCCGCCAACATCGCGGCCGCCGAGGCCGCCGAGGCGGAGTGGGAGGGCGACCACGGCGCCGGCGTCGAGGAGCTGGTCCGGCCGTCGTTCCGCGACCGGCTGTCCCGCGCCCGCTCTGCGTTCTCGGGCTACGTCGGGTCGATCATGTCCCGCTCGACGATCGACGCCGAGACCTGGGACGACCTGGAGGAGGCCCTGATCCGGGCGGACGTCGGCATCGGTCCTGCGCAGGAGCTGCTCGACTCGGTCCGCGCCACGGTCAAGGAGCGGGGCCTGACCACTCCCGAGCAGCTGATCGAGGCCGTCAAGGACGAGATGAAGTCCCGCCTCGCCGGACCCGTCGACCTCGCGTTCGCCGACACCAAGCCGACCGTCTGGCTGTTCGTCGGCGTGAACGGCGTGGGCAAGACCACGACGATCGGCAAGCTCGGCCGGCGCCTGGCCGACCAGGACCTCTCGGTCGTGATGGCGGCCGGCGACACCTTCCGGGCCGCGGCGGCCGAGCAGCTCTCCACCTGGGCCGAGCGGTCGGGTGCGGACATCGTGCGCGGCGCCGAGGGCGGGGACCCGAGCTCGATCATCTTCGACGCCATCGCGTCGGCGTCCGCCAAGGGCGCCGACGTGGTGCTCGCCGACACGGCCGGCCGCCTGCACACGAAGTCCAACCTGATGGACGAGCTCGGCAAGGTGCGACGTGTGGCCGACAAGGGCGACGGCACGGTGACCGAGGTGCTGCTCGTGCTCGACGCCACCACCGGCCAGAACGGGCTGCAGCAGGCTCGCCAGTTCACCGAGGCCACCGACGTCACCGGCGTGGTGCTCACCAAGCTCGACGGCTCCGCCAAGGGCGGGATCGTGTTCGCGATCCGCTCCGACCTGGGCATCCCCATCAAGCTCGTCGGCCTGGGTGAGACGGCGGCCGACCTCGTGGACTTCGACGCCGATGAGTTCGTCGAAGCGCTCTTCGACGAGCGCTGATCGGGACGAGCGCTGATCGGCGGGTTCTCGCACCGGGCGCTCAGCGCCGGCCGGCGTACCGGGCGGACCAGCGTCCGGTGATCGGTCCCGTCACGAACAGCAGCGCCCACGTGGCGCGGCCCCAGTTCGTCCCGATCAGCACGGTCACCGGGATCGACGCCAGGAACACGAGTGGTGTGTCGGCCAGGTCGATCAGCTCCGCCCGCAGGTCGCGTTCCGTGGGCTGCACGCGGAACAGGCGCTCGCGGTGGGCGACGACCACGAGCGCCGTGGACAGGATCGACACCAGCGCCACGTTCAGCGCGTACACGACCGTCGCGACGCTGCCGTCGCCGCCGTCCTGGAACTCGCCGAGGCCCTCGGTCGTGAACGGCAGCAACGCCACGAACGCCAGCATGCCCAGCGCCACCCCCACGAACCGGGAGCTCAGCGTGTCCAGCATCGCCACCAGGCGGTGGTTCGACCACCAGTAGACCGAGATCACCAGGAACGACACGGCGAACGACAGCAGCGACGGCCACTCGTCGCCCAGGAACGACGACCAGCTCGCCCAGTCGGCGTCGCCGGGGTTCAGCGTGACCACGAGCAGCGTCGCGGCGATCGCGAACGTCGCGTCGATGAAGGCGAGCGAGCGGCCGAACTCGACCTGGTCGCGGCCGAAGCGCTTCGGGGGGCTGAAGGGGTTCGCCGGGTTCGCCACGGCGCTCAGTCGAGGTGCAGGTGGGCCGGGAGGTCGGCGACCGAGTCGAGCACCTGGTGGGCGCCGGCCGCGGCCAGCGTCGCACGATCGTGCGCGCCGCTCAGCACGCCCGCGACCACGCCGGCCCCGGCGGACAGCCCGGCCAGCACGTCGAACGCCGTGTCGCCGACCGTCGCCATGGCCCGCACGTCGGTGCCACCCAGGCGGAGCAGGGCGGTCAGGTTGAGGTTCGGGTACGGCCGTCCCCGGCCGCCCACGTCGGCGGGGGAGAGGGCCAGCTCGACCAGGTCCCGCCAACCGAGCGCGTCCAGGATCGCGTCCCGGGTCCGGGGTGCGAACCCGGTCGTCAGCGCCACCCTGACGCCTCGTTCCTGCAGGGCGGCGATGGTCTCGGCCGCGCCGGGGAGCGCCTCGCACCGCCCGTCGTCGACGAGGTCGGCGTACGCGTCCTCGAACGCGGCGTTGGCGGCGCGGGCCAGGTCGTCGTCGCCGTCGAACAGCGCCCGGAACACCGTGAGCTTGGACTCGCCCATGGTCGCGAGCACGTGGTCCATCATCGCCGGGTACCGCTCGTCCTCGGCCGTGATGCCGAGCGTGCGGACCGCCTCGGTGAACGCGGCGACGACCAGGCCGTCGTCGGCCACCGTGGTGCCGGCCATGTCCATGGCCACGATCTCTGTCCTCATCTGCTCGTCCTCGTCGTGTGTGGGCCGTCGTGTGTGGGCCGTCGGATCGGATCGTCGGTCGCGGTGCGGGCTCAGGAGGCGGCGGCCAGCGGCACCGGGATGCCCATGTCGTCCAGCGCGCCGCCGATCGCGACGGCTGCGGCGGTGAGCACGTCGGGCGTGATCGCTCCGATGCAGCCCACCCTGAACGTCTCCTCCGTGGTGAGCTTCCCGGGATAGAGGATGAAGCCGCGGTCCCGCACGCGGTCGTAGAGCTCGCCGAAGGACCAGGCCGGGTGCTCCGGCGCGTGGAACGTGTGGATGATCGGCGTCCGCAGCTCCTCGGCCAGGTAGTGGCGGAAGCCGAGCTCCTCCATGCCGTCGCACAGGGCCCGGCTGTTGGCGGCGTACCGCGCCAGGCGGGCGCCGGCCCCGCCCTCCTCGTCGAACTGGGCGAGTGCCTCGCGCAGCGCGGCGACCACGTGGGTCGGCGGCGTGTAGCGCCACTGGCCGGTCCGGTCCATGTACCGGCGCTGGTCGAGCAGGTCCAGGGAGAGGGAGTCGCAGTTGCCCTCGGATGCCGCGAGCACCTCGGGCGGCACGAGCACGAAGCCGACGCCCGGCAGTCCCTCCAGGCACTTGCCCGAGGCCGCGACGACGGCGTCGACCGCGGGGTGGTCGATCGCGGGGTCGAGCACCCCGAACGAGCTCATCGCGTCGACCAGGACGCGGCGGCCGGACGAGTGGGCGGCGTCGGCCAGGGCGGCGACCGGGTTGAGCAGGCCCGTGGAGGTCTCGCAGTGGACGATCGACACGTGGGTGACGTCGGGGTGCCGTTCGAGCACGGCGGCCAGCTGGTCGGGGTCGGGCGCCCGGTCCCACGCGCACTCCATCACGACCACCCGGCGTCCGGCCTGCTCGGCCATCATGGCGATGCGACGCCCGTAGGCCCCGTTCACCACCGCGACCATCGAGCCGTCACGGGGGACCAGCGTGCGGACCGCGCTCTCGACGGCGAACGTGCCCGAGCCCTGCATCGGCACGCACTCCAGGTCGCGGTCGGCGCCCGCGACGGCCAGGAGGCGGGTGCACACCTCGGCGGTCAGGTCGTTGAACTGCCCGTCCCAGGAACCCAGGTCGACGGTGGCGGCCCGGCGCGTGCGCTCGGAGGTGGTGAGCGGGCCGGGGGTCAGCAGGACCGGCGGGGTCGGATGCGTTCCGTCCGGTCCTGGCACGGCGGACAGGGTAGACCCCGCCGGGCGGCGCGAACGCGTCCCGGCGGGGTCCAGCCGCGCGCCGGACGGTCAGCCCGCCGCGAGCCCGGAGAGGTACCGGTCGAGCCGGACGAAGCTCGACGTCATGCCCTCCCGCGCCTCGGGGGAGCGGAACATCGCGGGCACGTTCTCCTGGATCGACACCGACCGGGTCCGGCCGTCGCCCATGTCCTCGAAGCGCATCGTGGTGCGGAACTCGACCCCGCCGACGTCCTCGGCGAACGCCAGCTCCCGGGGCGGGTCGATGACCGTGAAGCGCCCGCGCGACGGGTACTGATCGCCCGTCTCGTCGTTCACCATGATCGTCTCGAAGAGCCCGCCGACCCGAAGGTCCACGGTGATGTTCTCGACCGGGGTCGTGGTGCCCTCGGGACCCCAGAAGTGGGCGAGGTGCTCGGGCGTGGTGAGGCACTCGAACAGCAGCTCCGCCGGCGCGTCGTAGACGCGGGTGAACGTGATCGTCGCCAGATCGGTCTCGGGATCGACGACGGTCTCGATGTGCGTCCCGTTGATCTCGTGGGTCTCGGTGGTGGTGGTCATGACTGCTCCTGCTCTGGTGATGGTTCTCGGGTGAGGGACCGGAGGTGCTGGTCCAGGCGGTCGAAGCGACCGGCCCAGGTCCGGCGGTGCTCCGCGATCCAGTCGACGGCGCCCTCGAGGGGCTCCGTCTCGATCCGGCACGGCCGGTACTGGGCGTCCCGCCCCCGGCTGATCAGCCCCGCCCGCTCGAGCACCTTCAGGTGCTTGGAGACGGCCTGCAGGCTGACGTCGAACGGCTCGGCCAGCTCGTTGACCGTGGCCTCGCCCTTCGACAGCCGGGTGAGGATCGCCCGACGGATCGGATCGGCGAGGGCGGCGAACGTGAGGTTCAACTGCTCGTCGTCCACGCCCGCTCCTTCCTCGTCCGACCCGCTGAGCCTCATCCTTATTCAACTCAGAGATTGATCAACCTCTGAGTTGAATATGCACCCGCACAGCAGCCACGTCAAGGGCGGACCTGCCACGTCAAGGGCGGATCCGGGACGGATGCCGGCCGGTCGGGCCCGGCGGTGTCAGGCGGGGGTGGTCGCGACCTTCTCGAGCACCCGGAGGAACGTCTCGGCCTCCTGGGCGCCGGGGACGAGGACCCGGTCGTCGATGACGACCGCCGGGACGCCGGTGATGTCGCGGTCGCGCGCGGCGGACTCCTCGGTGCGGACCTCGTCGGCGAACGCGCCCGACGCCAGCACCTCGACGGCTGCCTCGCGGTCCAGGCCGGCCGCCGCGGCCAGATCGGCGAGCACGCCGTGGTCGGACACGTCCGCGCCGTCGGTGAAGTAGGCGTGGAAGATGCCGGCCACCAGGCGGTCCTGCGCGTCGGGGTCGAGCGTGGCCGCCCAGGCCACCAGGCGGTGGGAGTCGAACGTGTTCACCCGCTGGGCCCGGTCGAACCGGTAGTCGATCCCCTCGGGACCGCCCAGCGACACGAGCCGCCCGGTCATGGCGTCGAACGCCCCGGGCCCGTACTTCTTCTCGAGCACCGGTCGGAGCTCCTGGGGCTCGGGCGGTGCGCCGGGATCGAGCTCGAAGGCCCGCCAGCGCACCGTCACCTCCTGGTCGGGGTGCGCCTCCGCGAAGCGCTCGAGTGCGGTGGCGAGGCGGCGGGAGCCCAGGTAGCACCAGGGGCAGACCATGTCGGACCAGACGTCGATGTGCACGCCGGGTCCAACGCCGCCGACGATCGGATGTTCCCGGCCGGCGTTGTCGGCCGGTCGGGCGGGGCCGGTAGCGTTGGCTCCCGATGTTCGAGTCACTGTCCGACCGCTTCGACGGCATCTTCACCCGACTGCGCGGCAAGGGCCGCCTGTCCGAGGCCGACGTCGACGAGGTCCTCCGAGAGATCCGCCTCGCCCTGCTCGAGGCCGACGTCAACCTCACCGTCGTCAAGTCCATGCTCGCCCGGATCCGGGAGCGTGCGGTCGGTGAGGACCTGTCGCAGGCCCTGAACCCGGCGCTGCAGGTCAAGAAGATCGTCCTGGAGGAGCTGACCGAGACCCTCGGCGGCGAGACCCTCCGGATCACGTACGCGTCGAAGCCGCCCACGATCGTGCTGATGGCCGGTCTGCAGGGCTCCGGCAAGACGACGAACTCCGCCAAGCTCGCCCGCTGGTTCAAGGCCCAGGGTCGCAACCCGATCCTGGTCGGCGCCGACCTGCAGCGCCCGGCCGCGGTGCAGCAGCTCCGGACCCTGGGCGCGCAGATCGACGTGCCGGTGTGGTCCGCCGAGGACGACGTGGTCGCCTCGGGCCAGGGCGACCCGGTGGCCGTCGCGCAGGGCGCGGTCGAGGAGGCCCGGCGTCGCGGTCGTGACGTGCTCATCGTCGACACCGCCGGTCGCCTGGCGATCGACGCCGAGATGATGGAGCAGGTCCGGCAGATCTCGGACTCGCTCGATCCCGACTACACGTTCCTCGTCGTCGACGCGATGACCGGCCAGGACGCCGTCACCGTCGCCGAGTCGTTCCACCAGACGCTCGAGCTCGACGCCGTCATCCTGACCAAGCTCGACGGCGACGCCCGCGGCGGCGCAGCCCTGTCGGTCAAGGAGGTCGTGGGTCGCCCGATCGCCTTCGCGTCCACCGGCGAGAAGCTCGAGGACTTCGACCTCTTCCACCCCGACCGACTGGCGGGCCGAATCCTGGGCGAGGGCGACCTCGCCACCCTGATCGAGAAGGCCGAGACCGCCTTCGAGCAGGAGGAGGCCGAGGCCGCGGCGGCCCGGCTGCTGGACGGCACGTTCACGCTCGACGACTTCCTGGACCAGATGCAGGCGCTCAAGAAGATGGGCCCGCTGTCCGGCGTCATGTCCATGCTCCCCGGCATCCCCAAGGAGGTCCGCGACGTCGAGATCGACGACCGCCAGATCTCCCACGTGGAGGCGATCATCAAGTCCATGACGCCGGCCGAGCGGATCGAGCCCGACGTCATCGACGGCTCTCGCCGCACCCGGATCGCCAAGGGCTCCGGCACGTCGCCCGCCGAGGTCACCCAGCTCATCACGCAGTTCAAGCAGATGCGTCAGATGATGAAGGAGATGGGCAAGACCCCGCGCCGCCGCAAGGGCAAGAAGGGCGGGGGCAAGAAGGCCAAGAAGGGCGGGCGCGTGACCGCGAAGGGCCCGGCCAAGGTCAACAAGGCGGCGTTCGCCCTGCCCACGCTCGAGGAGATGGAATCGCAGATGCCCAAGGGCGGCGGTTTCCCCAAGCTCACCTGATCCCCGGTCGGCCCGTGCGGCAGGTGCCACCCGGCGCCGTCGGCCGGGGGAGCTTGCCTCCGGCGTCCCGGGCGACCATCATGGACCGCTGCCCTGCGTCCGGGGCCGGTCGCGTGCTGCTCGCACCGCCGACCGACCGGCACGCAGCCAGACCGCATCCAGCAAGTTCCGTCACCCCTGAAGAGAAGAAGAAGGACTACCCCGTGGCCGTTCGACTCCGCCTCATGCGGATGGGCAAGAAGAAGCAGCCCACCTACCGCATCGTCGCCGCCGACTCCCGTTCCCCGCGCGACGGCCGGTTCATCGAGGTCGTGGGCACCTACGACCCCCGGCGTGAGCCGTCCGCCGTCACCGTCGACAACGAGAAGGCCGTCGACTGGCTGCAGAAGGGCGCCCAGCCGTCGGAGCGGGTGCAGAAGCTGCTGCAGATCTCGGGCGCGTGGGACGAGTTCCAGAGCGCCAAGGCCAAGAAGTGACCGACGAGCAGGTCGACGAGGCCGCCGAGGTCGACGCCCACGACACCGACGAGGCCCGTCCCGAGCACGCGGCCGCGGTGCTCGAGCACATCGCCCGGTCGCTCGTCGACGAGCCCGATGGCGTCCGCGTTGACATCGACGAGAAGGGCCGTCGCACCCAGGTGAACCTGCGCGTCGCGGACGGCGACATGGGCCGCATCATCGGCAAGCGTGGCCGCATGGCCAACGCCATCCGGACGGTGACCCGCGCCGCGGCGGCCCACGACGGCGTCGAGATCGACGTCGAGTTCCTCGACTGACGTCGGGGAGCGTCGAACCGGGACCGCTGCCCTGACCGGCGACCGCCCCCTCCTCGAGATCGGCCGGATCGCCAAGGCGCACGGCCTGAACGGCGAGGTCAACGTGGTCCTCGTGTCCAACCGCGAGGAGCGTCTGGCGCCCGGCTCCGTGCTGAGCACCGACGCGGGTGACCTGGAGGTCGCCACGTCGCGGCGTCACGGCGACCGCTGGCTCGTGCGCTTCGTCGGCCACGACGACCGCACCGCTGCCGAGGCGCTGCGCGGGCTCGTGCTGCAGGCCGAGCCGATCGACGACCCCGACGAGCTGTGGGTGCACGAGCTCGTCGGCTGCCGTGTGGTGAGCGCCGACGGCGTCGACCGCGGGGTCGTCACCGCGGTGCAGGACAACCCTGCCGCCGACCTGCTGGTGCTCGACGGCGGCGCGCTGGTGCCGGTCGTGTTCGTGACCGACGGCCCGACCGACGGGGTGGTGCACGTGGACGTCCCCGACGGTCTCTTCGAGCTCGGCTCCTGAGCGGGGCGGTCGTGCGCATCGACGTCATCACGATCTTCCCCGGCATGGTCCGCGCTTTCGCGTCGGAGAGCCTGCTCGGCAAGGCCCAGGAACGCGGGCTGCTGGACGTGCGGGTCCACGACCTGCGGGACGCCACCACCGACGTGCACCGCACGGTCGACGACGCGCCGTTCGGCGGGGGTGCCGGCATGGTCCTCACGCCCGGTCCCGTGTTCGACACCGTCGAGCGCGAGCAGCCGCCGCGCCCGCTGTTCCTGCTGGGGCCCGGCGGACGGACCCTCGACCAGGCGTTCGCCCGCGAGCTCGCCGCTCTGGACGGGTTCTCGCTCCTGTGTGGGCGCTACGAAGGGGTGGACGACCGCGTCCGGACCCACCTGGTCGACGGCGAGCTGTCCGTGGGCGACGTGGTGCTCGCGGGCGGCGAGGTGGCGGCCATGGTCGTGCTCGAGGCGGTCGGCCGGCTCGTCCCCGGCGTGATGGGCAACGACACCTCCGCGGACGAGGAGTCGTTCTCGGACGGCCTGCTGGAGCACCCGCAGTACACGCGGCCGGCCGAGTACCGGGGTTGGTCCGTGCCCGACGTCCTGCGCTCCGGCGACCACGGCCGGGTCGCCCGCTGGCGGCGCGCGGCAGCCCTGGCACGCACGATGGAGCACCGGCCCGACCTGATCGAGGCGCGGGGCGGCGTGACCGACGAGGAGCGTCGACTCCTGGCAGAGTTCTCCCTCGACCCCGACGGGTCAGGGGGGAGCTGATGGGACGGGAGCATGGAGTGGGACTTCGACGACGTCGTGTGATCGGAGTCGCCCTGGTGGCGGCGATCGTGGCGGTGACGGGCGCGTGCTCGTCGGACGACGACGAGGCCGGCGGATCCTCCACCACGGCGAGCAGCACCTCGACGAGCGCGCCCGCCGTGTGCGAACCCGCGACGACCGACGTGGTCTCGACGCCCGTCGAGGGCTCCACGACCGACGTGGACGTCACGTCGTTCGACGGCACCGTGATCCGTGCCCACTGGTTCCCCGTGGAGGGCGCGACCGGACCGAGCCCGACGGTGCTGATGGGCCCGGGCTGGGGGTCCGCCGGCGACACCGAGGTCGACACCGTCGGCGTGCTCGGGGCGGTCAACATCGGCACGCTGCGAGGCGCCGGCTACAACGTCCTCACCTGGGACCCGCGGGGCTTCGGTGCGTCCGGTGGCGCCGCGCAGGTCGACTCCGCCGAGTACGAGGGGCGCGACGTGCAGCAACTGCTGTCGTGGGTGGCGGCGCGGCCCGAGGCGGCGCTCGAGGAGCCCGGCGACCCGACGGTCGGCATGGTCGGGGGCTCCTACGGCGGCGGGATCCAGCTGGTGACCGCGGCGATGGACTGCCGTGTGGACGCGATCGTGCCGATCATCGCCTGGCACTCGCTCGGCACGTCCCTCTACAAGGACCAGACGTACAAGCAGGGGTGGGCCGAGATCCTGAGCGCGGTCGCGGCCCGGGCGACGCTGAACCCGATCATCACCGAGGCGAACCAGCAGGGACTGCGCACCGGTGTGCTCACCGACGAGCAGATCGAGTGGTTCCTCGATCGCGGACCCGCGGAGGCGGTCGCCGACATCACCGCACCCGCCCTGATCGTCGGCGGCACCGTGGACACGCTGTTCACGCTCGACGAGGACGTCACGAACTACCGGATGCTCCGCGACGCCGGGACCACCACCGCCATGTACTGGTTCTGCGGCGGCCACGGGTCGTGCCTCACCGAGAAGGGCGACCAGCAGCGCATGGTCGACCGGATCGTGGCGTGGCTCGACCGCTACGTGAAGGGCGACGAGTCGGTCGACCCCGGCGCCACCTTCGACTTCCTGGACCAGGACGGCACCCGCTACGTCGGCGACGACTACCCGCTGCCGGCGGACGATCCGATCACCGCCGAGGGCTCGGGTGAGCTCGGGCTCATCGCCGGCGGCGGCTCGGGTCCGGCGACCGTGCCGGAGGGCAAGGAGGACCTGCTGTCGGGCGTGGCGGGCAACATCATCCCGTCGCCCGCGACCAGAGGCGTCGAGGTGCCGATCGGGATCGACCGCGACGCCATGGTGGTCGGCGCGCCGGAGCTGACGCTCACGTACTCGGGCACGGTGCCGGACGGCGAGCGGCCGGAGCGGCTGTTCGCGCAGATCGTCGACCGCGCCACCGGGTTGGTGGTCGGCAACCAGATCACGCCCGTGGCGGTCACGTTGGACGGCCAGCAGCACACGGTGAAGGTCCCGCTCGAGGTGATCGCCCACAAGGTCACTCCGCAGTCGGACCTGGCGCTGCAGGTGGTGGCCACCACCACGCTCTACGGGGAGCCCCGCCTGGGCGGCACCGTGGACCTGACCAAGATCGGGATCAAGCTGCCGACCGTCGCCGGGTACCGGCCAGCCTGAGCGGCGGAGCGGAGAGCCAGCCTGAGCGGCGGAGCGGAGAGCCAGCGTGAGCGGCGGAGCGGAGAGCCAGCCTGAGCGGGCCGGTTTCATCCGATCCGCCCGAACCACTATCATCGACCCGCTGTGCGCCAGGGCCGCGGGACGTGGTCCCTTCCGGCCCGCACCCCACATCCTCTGCACGTGAACGGCGCGGGCCCATGACGGTGCCCGCCAGGAGATCTCCATGAAGACCACCGACGTCATCGACCAGGCCAGCCTCCGCTCCGACATCCCCGACTTCGCGCCTGGCGACACGCTCAAGGTGCACGTGAAGGTCATCGAGGGCAACAAGGAGCGCGTGCAGGTCTTCCAGGGCGCCGTGATCGCCCGTCAGGGCGGTGGCCTGCAGGAGACGTTCACCGTCCGCAAGCTGTCGTACGGCGTCGGCGTGGAGCGCACGTTCCCGCTGCACTCGCCGATCATCGACAAGATCGAGGTGCACTCCCGCGGCGACGTGCGGCGCGCCAAGCTCTACTACCTCCGCGATCGCGTCGGGAAGGCCGCCAAGATCAAGGAGAAGCGCGACTGACGGTCGCGCCCTGAGCTTCCCCTGATCGCGCCGCGGCTGCACGCTGCGGCCCGGCCGCCGGCGTCGCCGGCGAGGGGGATCCATGAGGGACGAGCTGCCGCGACCGCGGCGCTACGACCACCGCCTGCTCGGCGAGTACGGCGAGGACCGCGCCCAGCGCTGGTACCTGGAGCGTGGGTACCTGCTGTACGACCGCAACTGGCGTTGCCCCGACGGGGAGCTCGACCTCGTCCTCGGCCTCGTCGACGACGCGGGCCACACGGTGGTGTTCTGCGAGGTGAAGACCCGCACGAACCACCGCTTCGGCTCGCCGTTCGAAGCCGTCGGGCGGGACAAGCAGCGCCGTCTGCGGCAGCTGGCGCTGCGCTGGCTCGCCGATCACGAGGTGCGGGGCCAGCACCTGCGCTTCGACGTCGTGGCGGTCACCAGCGGTCGCGTCGAAGTGCTGGAGGGAGCGTTCTAGGGCGAAGCGGTCGCCGTCGCTTCAGCGGCGCGGCGCGCGGGTGAGCCGCTTGTCCCAGCAGCCTCGGTGCCAGTGACGTCGCAGGTCGGGGGCGTCGCGGGGGACCGCCACCACGTGGCCCGTCCCGGCCGGGATGTCGCGGTTGCAGCCGGGGCAGACGTAGGACTTGTTCGCCTCGTAGGGCTGGATGCGTCGCACGTCGCACTCGGCGGTGGCGGTGTAGTCGCGCACGTCCGCTCCGTCCTCCGTCGTCGGTGCCGTCGAGCCGCGCTAGCCCAGGAACGCCCAGGCGAGCACGGCGAGCGCCACGACCAGGGCCGCCCCGACGTACACGTAGTCCCAGCGCGAGCGCCGGTGCTGGTGGTGGGGGTTCATGCCCATGGACCGATCATCGCGCCGCACGGCGGTGCCGGCGCGATCGGGTCGCCGGCACCGGGGACCGGTCCCCGGTGCCGGAACGGCGCCGGTGTCGCACCGGCCGCCTACGCTGCCGGCACCGGCCCGAGCGGGTCGGGATCGCAGCTCACGGCTGCCGCCGGCTCCCTGTGGGAGCGCCGATCGTCCTCTGCAGGAGGCCGCCGTGCTCGCGACCGCTTCGTCCGCCACCCTCCTCGGGGTCCGGGGTCACCTCGTCCGTGTGGAGGCGCACGTGTCCGACGGGCTGCCCGCGTTCACGATCGTGGGCCTGCCCGACGCGTCCTGCCGGGAGTCCCGGGACCGGGTCCGGGCCGCCATGATGTCGTCGGGCTTCGTGGTCAAGCAGGCCAAGGTCACCGTGAACCTGGCGCCCACCAACCTGCGCAAGGTGGGCGCGGGGTTGGACGTGGCCATCGCGCTGGCGCTGCTCGGGGCCACCGGCCAGCTCGAGCAGGAAGTGCTCGACGGCCATGCGTTCATCGGCGAGCTGGGCCTCGACGGTGCGCTCCGCGGCGTCGTCGGCATGCTGCCGCTGTGCGAGGCCGTGGGAGATCTTCGCCCCGTGGTCCCCGCGGCGGACGCGGCAGAGGCGGCACTGGTCCGTCCCGACGTCCGTTGCGCCCGCACCCTGCGCGAGCTGGTCCGGGCGCTGCAGGGAGAGGAGCCGTGGCCGGACCCCGAGCCGCGCACGCGCTCGGCTGCGGATCCGCAGGAGCCCGACCTGGCCGACGTCCAGGGTCAGGTGGTGGCACGCACGGCGCTCGAGGTGGCGGCCGCGGGCGGACACCACCTGCTCATGGTCGGACCGCCCGGCGGGGGCAAGACGATGCTCGCCGAGCGCCTGCCGGGCCTGCTGCCCGACCTGGGCGACGAGGCGGCGCTCGACGTGTCCAGGGTCCACTCCGCGGCGGGAGCGCTGCACGACGCGCCCGAGCTGCTGCGCCGGCCGCCGCTGCGGGCCCCGCACCACACGGCGTCGCTGGTGGCCCTGATCGGCGGTGGCTCGGCGGTGCTGCGACCGGGCGAGATCTCGTTGGCGTCGGGTGGCGTGCTGTTCCTGGACGAGCTCGGCGAGTTCCCCGCCGCCCATCTGGACGCGCTGCGCCAACCGCTCGAGTCGGGGGTGGTGCGGGTGGCGCGCGCCCACGTGGGCGCCACGCTGCCGGCGCGGTTCCTGCTGGTCGGTGCCACCAACCCGTGTCCGTGCGGCGTCGGGCCCTTCGGCCCGTGCCGGTGCAGCGCCGCGCAGGTGCAGCGCTACCTGCGACGGCTGTCGGGACCGCTGCTCGACCGCTTCGACCTGGGGCTCTGGGTCGACCCGCCGCCGGCGGAGGAGGTGCTCGGCGCCCACGC
>JAEXGP010000378.1 GCA_023450775.1 Actinomycetes bacterium
GGCCCGGACGGCGCCGCCGATGCTGCCGACGACGCGTCCACGGTCGACGTCGCCCCGGCGGCGCCGCGCAACCCGTACGGCGCCCATCCGCCGCGGCCGCGCAAGACCAAGAAGAAGCGCTGAGCCCGCGCCACCCGGCACGGGTGGCTCGACGAGCGTCGTGCGGCGGCCCGGAATCGCCTCAGCCGCCGGTCGGATGTGTGTCGGCCGACGGCCCCCGACGTCGGTAGCTTGAGGACATGGATCGCCGCGACGCGTCACAGGAGGTGGGTCGATGCCCACGGTGACGCGCGTCCTGCCCTGGCGACGCCACACCCAGCCTCCGGCGATGGAGGTCCAGGAGATCATCGACCAGTACCGGCGCTTCCACCCGAAGCGGCCGACGGAGTCGATCAAGGACGCCTACCGGCTCGCCGCCGGGTCGCACCAGGGCCAGCTCCGCCGGTCCGGTGAGCCCTACATCACGCACCCGCTCGCGGTGGCCGGCATCGTCGCCCGCTACGGCATGGACGACGTCACGATCGCCGCGGCGCTGCTGCACGACGCGGTCGAGGACACGGTCCTCACGCTCGACGAGGTCGAGGCGGCGTTCGGGCCCGAGGTCCGCGAGATCGTCGACGGCGTCACCAAGCTCGAGCGCGTCCACTTCGACTCCAAGGAGGCGCAGCAGGCCGCGACCATGCGCAAGATGCTGGTCGCCATGGCCAAGGACCTCCGGGTCCTGGTCATCAAGCTGGCCGACCGGCTCCACAACATGCGCACGCTCGCGGCCATGCCGGCCTGGAAGCAGGAGCGCACGGCGCAGGAGACGCTGGACATCTACGCGCCGCTGGCCCACCGCCTGGGCATGCAGGAGATCAAGCAGCAGCTCGAGGACCTGTGCTTCGCCGCGCTGCACCCCAAGCGCTACGCCGAGATCGACCACATGGTCGCCAACCGCACGCCCGAACGGGACCGCTACCTGCTCGACGTGCTGGACGAGGTCACCAACCGGCTGAAGGACGTCAACATCGTCGCCGAGGTGACCGGTCGACCGAAGCACCTGTGGTCCATCTACGAGAAGATGGTCGTCAAGGGCAAGGCGTTCGACGAGATCTTCGACCTGGTGGGCATCCGGGTCATCGTCGACTCGTCCAAGGACTGCTACGCGGCGCTCGGGACCATCCACGCGCTGTGGACCCCCGTCCCGGGGCGGTTCAAGGACTACATCGCCATGCCCAAGTTCAACCTCTACCAGTCGCTGCACACGACGGTCATCGGACCGGGCGGGCGGCCGTTGGAGGTGCAGATCCGCACGCCCGAGATGCACAACCGGGCGGAGTGGGGCGTTGCCGCGCACTTCTCGTACAAGGAGGGCCACTCCGAGGACGTCGCGTGGCTCACCCGGATCGTCGACTGGCAGCAGGAGATGACCGACCCGGGCGAGTTCATGGCGAACCTGAAGCTCGACCTGGACCAGGACGAGGTCTTCCTGTTCACGCCCAAGGGCGACGTCGTCACGCTGCCGGTCGGCGCCACGCCGATCGACTTCGCCTACGCCATCCACACCGAGGTCGGTCACCGCTGCATCGGCGCCCGGGTCGGCGGGCGGCTGGTGCCGCTCGACGGCGAGCTCACCTCGGGCGACACGGTCGAGATCTTCACCTCCAAGGTGGCCGGCGCCGGTCCCAGCCGTGACTGGCTGAACTTCGTCGCCACCCGATCCGCGTCCAACAAGATCCGCCAGTGGTTCTCCCGCGAGCGGCGCGAGGACGCCCTGGAGTCGGGCCGCGAGGCGCTGGTCAAGGCGCTGCGCCGCGAGGGCCTGCCCACGCAGCGGGTCATGGGCGGCGCCGCCGTGGCCGACGTGTCGCACCAGCTGCGGTTCCAGTCGGTCGACGCCATGTTCGCCGCGATCGGCGACCACCACCTGTCCGCGGAGTCGGTGGCGGCCCGCGTGGCCAAGCTCATCCGCACCGCCGAGGGCGAGCGCGAGGAGGTCGTCTCCACGCCGGTCCGTCCGAGCGGCCGGCGGCGTTCCCGCCCCGCCGGCGTGCACGTGGAGGGCTTCGACGACGTCCTCGTGCGCATGGCCCGGTGCTGCACGCCCGTGCCCGGCGACGAGATCATGGGCTTCATCACCCGCGGTCGCGGCGTGTCGGTGCACCGGGTCGACTGCGCCAACGCCACCTCCCTGGCCGAGGGCCAGCACGAGCGGGTGATCGACGTCGACTGGGACACCGAGTCGGCCGGCGACTTCGTGGCCCTGGTCGAGGTGAAGGCGCTCGACCGGCCGCGGCTCCTGCAGGACGTCACCGCGACGCTCAGCGAGCACCACGTCAACATCATCAGCTCGCAGAGCCATGCCGGCGGCGACCGGGTGGCCAAGATGCGATTCGAGTTCGAGCTGGGGGAGTCCTCCCACCTGGACACGCTGCTGAGCCGCATCCGCACGATCGACAGCGTGTACGACGCCTACCGGGTCGTGCCCGGCGCCGGCGCCTGATCCCGGCCCGAACTCGCCTCGAGCGGAACGGCGTCAGCGGCGCGTCGTCACCGCGGCGGCGTCAACATGACGCCGCGGGCGGCGTGCCCGCGCAGGTGGGACCGGAGCCGCCGCCGTCGCCGGGAGTGCCGGGCGCGTCGCGGGGCGCCGTCGTACCCGTGTGGAGGCTGAGGTCGGGCTCGACGCGCTCCGACACGAGGATCGCGGAGAGCACCACGGCGCCGACGAGGAGCACGCCCGACGCGAACAGGGCGCCCTGCACGCCGTCGCCCCGGGAACGTCCGCCGTCGGCGGTGCGGGCCGAGCTGAACGCGAACCCGACCAGTGCGCAGGCGGTGGCGCCCAGGAACACCGCGCCCCAGGTGGCCAGCGAGTCCGCCGTGGCGGTGCCGTCGCCGGTCCGCCGGCTCAGCGCCGAGCCCAGGAACGCCCCTGCGGACACGGTGACGCACAGGACGATGAACGCGACCCACACGCGCGGGGCGGTGAGCGCCACCCACCGACGGGCCCGCACGTCCGCGCCGTCATCGGGACGGTCCGAGCTCGGCCTGCCCACGGCGGCGTCCAGCGCTGCGAGCAGGTGGTCGAGCACCGGGTCGGGGAGACGCAGCCCGAGCGGCGGGTAGCGGTCGAACGAGATCTCGATCTCCGTGCCGTCCGCTCCGGGGCCGCCGATCGCGTCCACCGCGACCACCGCGTCGATCGGCACGTCCAACTCGATCCGCTCGGACTCCCCGTCGGCGATCCGCAACGCAGCCCGGTCCACCCGGAGGGCGACCGGCCGCCACGAGCCGGTCGCGGCGTGCAGCAGCAGGGCCGCGCCGGACGAGCCGTCGCCGTCGAGCGGGGGCTGATCGGTTGGATCCATCGACCATCCGGCGTTGCTGTGGGAAGGCCGATCGTACGGGAGCGCGACGGTCGCTCCCGCCCCTGACCGATGGGCGGATGTGCCCGGGGTGTCCGCCGCAGCCAGGGTCTGGCCGCCCTCACCCGAACCTCCGTTCCCGAGAAGACTTGATCGAGCGTTCGGTGTGCTGTTGACTCTGAGTCATCGCGCGCGTGGCTGTGCGCCGAGAGGGGAGACAAGGGTGATGCGGGGAGTTCGTCTTGTAGCCGCGTGCGCGCTCGCGTGCGTGGCCTTGGTCGTGTCGGCGTGCCAGACGCCGACGACCGGGACCAACACGGCGCCGACGGCGTCGTTCACCGCCACGCCGCCGGCCGGCGTGGCACCGCTGACCGTGGCGTTCGACGCCAGCGCCAGCTTCGACACCGGGGGCTCGATCGCCTCCTACGCCTGGGACTTCGGCGACGGCGGCACCGCCACCGGTGCCACGATCGGCCACACCTACACCGCCGACGGCACGTACACGGCGAAGCTGACCGTGACCGACAACGGCGGTCTCACGGCGTCCACCACCCGCACGATCAGCGTCGGTGTCGCCAACGTGCCGCCGATCGCGGTCGCCGGCGCGAGCGTCACCTCGGGGACCGCGCCGCTCGCGGTGACGTTCTCCTCGGTGGGCTCGACCGACACCGACGGTTCGATCGTGGGCTTCGAGTGGGACTTCGGCGACGGCTCGGCGACCACCACCGCCGCGGCACCGACGCACACCTACGCGGCCGCCGGCATCTACACCGCGGTCCTGACCGTCACCGACGACGACGGCGCCGTGGGCTCCGACTCGGTCACGGTGACCGTCAGCGCCAACCAGCCGCCGGTGGCCGCGGCCTCCGCGGACGTCACCACCGGCAAGGCGCCGCTGACCGTGGCGTTCTCCTCCGCCGGATCGTCCGACCCCGACGGCACGATCGCGGCGTACTCCTGGAACTTCGGCGACGGCTCGCCCGGGTCGAGCGCCGCCAACCCGACCCACACGTACGCCGCCGCGGGTTCCTACACCGCCACGCTGACCGTGACCGACAACCTGGGCTCCACGGCGAGCCACTCGGTCGCCATCGAGGCCACGCAGAACCAGTCCCCGGTGGCGGTGGCGAGCTCCGACGTGACCGCCGGCAACGCCCCGCTGATCGTCAACTTCGACGGGACCGGCTCGACCGACCCCGACGGCACGGTCGTGTCGTACCTGTGGAACTTCGGCGGCTCGAACAGCTCGAGCTCGGCCACCCCGCAGTACACCTTCCCGGTCGCCGGCTCGTACCCGGTCACCCTGACCGTGACCGACAACAACGGCGCCACCAACACGGCCACGATCACCATCGAGGTCGGCGCGGCCCCGAACGTGCCGCCGACGGCCGTGGCCGCGGCGACGCCCACCTCGGGCAAGCGCAACCTGACGGTGTCGTTCTCGTCCTCGGGCTCGACCGACAGTGACGGCACGATCCAGAGCCGTTCCTGGAACTTCGGCGACGGCACGCCCACGTCGAGCTCCGCCAACCCGACCCACACCTACACGGTGGCGGGCACCTACACGGCGACGCTGACCGTCACCGACAACGCAGGTGCCATCGACACCGACACGATCACGATCACGGTGACCCCGAACCAGCCGCCCGTCGCGGTGGCCGGCGCCAACCAGACCGTGGTCAAGACCGGGGTCTCCGTGACCTTCTCGTCGGCCGGTACGACCGACCCCGACGGCACCGTCACCTCCCGGTCCTGGGACTTCGGTGACGGCGGCAGCTCGACCGCGGCCAACCCGGCGCACGCCTACGCCGCGCCGGGCACCTACACGGCGGTCCTCACGGCCACCGACGACACCGGTGACACCTCCACGGCCAGCGTGGTGATCACGGTCAACGCCAACCAGGCGCCGACCGCGGTCGTCAACGCCACCCCGCAGACGGGGCCGCGGCCGCTGGTCGTGACCTTCAGCTCGGCCGGTTCCACCGACGGCGACGGCACGATCACCTCGTACGCCTGGGACTTCGGCAACGGCACCACGTCGACGGCGCAGAACCCGACCGCGACCTACGCGGCCGGCACCTACACGGCGACGTTGACCGTCACCGACGACAACGGCGCCACCGACTCGAAGTCGGTCACGATCACCGCGGTCATCGACGACGACGCCGACGGCGTCAGCCCGCCGACCGACTGCAACGACGCCGACGCGAACGTCAAGCCCGGCGCACCCGACGCCCTCGACGACGCGGCCAAGGACTCCAACTGCGACGGCGTCGACGGCGTCCTCGACGACACGATCCTCGTGGCCAACTCCGGTGCGGACACCGCCTCGTGCGGCACCGCCGAGGCCACGCCGTGCCAGACCGTGCCGTACGCGATCGGACGTGCGGGCACCAGCCGACACGTCGTGCTCGTCACCGGCGGGCTCACGTCCAGCACCGTGACGATCAGCGGGAAGAGCGGCTTCACGGTCCGGGGCGGCTACGGGGCCGACTTCACGTCCCGCAGCGGCACCACGACGATCAACGGTGGGACGAGCGTCGCGAGCAGCACGGGCGTGGTGCTCTCGGACCTGACGATCAACGGTCCGGGCGGCGCGAACAGCACCGGCGTGCTGGTCGACGCCTCGACGGCGTCGCTCTCGGGCGTCACCGTCGACTCGGGCACCCCGACCGGTGCCGGCAGCAGCGCCTACGGCGTGCGGGCGATCGGACTCTCGAACGTGACGATCACCGGCTCGACGATCACCTCGAAGCCCGGCGTTGCCGGCGCCCCCGGCGGCGCGGCGGCACCCGCCAGCCGGCGGCCGGCTGTGACGGCCCCAACGGCGCGAACGCCAGCGGCTCGAGCTCCCCCGGGGCCGGCGGCAACCAGACCTGTGGCTCCGGCACCGTCAAGGG
>JAEXGP010000405.1 GCA_023450775.1 Actinomycetes bacterium
CGCACACGGCCGTTCAACCGGGACGGCTTCGCCCCCGACAGCCGCGGCCGCGTGGACGCAGAGCTCCGCCGCCGAACGTCCGCGTGCGGGTTGGCGCTGTGGGAGCCGAACGCCACGCTGGTGCGGACCGAGGACCTCCGCCGTGATCCTCTCCCCGCCCGCCGGCCCCGCGGCGCCTGGCTGAGGGCCCGTCGGCACGAGGGCGGCACCGGCCTGCTGCTCGACGAACCCCTCGCCCTGGTGGCCGCGCCGTCGGGTGCCCGCACGTTCTGGCCCGAGTCGCTCGCCCAACAGCGGGGCGCCGCCGCCGACGCCGCCCACGCGGTGCGCTCCTCCCGAGGTGTCGCCCGGTTGCTCGCGCTGCTCCTGACCGCCCGGGAGTGCTTCGCCTGGTGCCTGGCCGCATGGCTGGTCGTCCTGTTCATCGGCACCGTGTCCGGCGAGCTGCCGTTCCGGACCGTGCGGGGCTCGTTCGCCGCCCTGCTCGCGCTCGTGCTCCTGCTGCGGTGGTTCGGGCTCTACCGGTCCACCGGCCTGCAGCTGCGACCCGCGCGGGACCTGCGTTCGACGGTGGACCGCATCCCCGGCTCGCTCGCCGCACTGCCGTCGGTGCTCGCCGGGCGCGTGCTGCGGGGCCCGCGCAAGGTGTCGGTCCGACCGCTGCTCTGGGCCGTGCTCCTGAGCGGTGCGGTGCTGGTGACCGCGCTCGTCGACCACCCGCCCGACCGGCAGATGACCGCCCCGGCGGTGGCGGCGGCGCTGCTCACCCTCGTCCTGCTCTGGGTGGTGTGCATCCAGGTCCTGGTCCAGCGGGGCTGGGAGCGGACGTCCTTCCGTCTCCCGATGTCGCTGCCCGCGGCGCTCGGCGGGCAACGCGGCACGACCGTCGACGCGTCGCCCGAGGGGATGGCGCTCGAGCTGCCGCCCGACGCCGACGCGCCGCTGCCGGTCGCCGGCGAGGTCGTGCGGATCGAGGTCGAGCTGCCCGACGCACCCGACGAGCCGGTGGGGATCGACGCCACCGTGGCCTGGGCCCGCCGTGGGCACCGTCGTGACGTGGTCGGCCTGTCGCTGGAGCTCGACGCGACCACGCGGCCTCGCTGGGCGGCGCAGCTGCTGCGGGGCGCGACCGCCCCGGCTCCCCCGACCGCGGCGGGATCTGCGCACCACACGACGACGGGGCCCCCTCGCCCCGTCGGCTCACGTGTGCTCGACGTGGCCGGCCTGGCCCTGACCGCGGTCCTGTCGCTCGTCCTCCTGGCCGTGCTGGGCGGCGCGATGCTCGGCCTGCAGGCCGCCGTGGTCCGCAGCGGGTCGATGACCCCGACGATCGGGCAGGGCTCGATCGTCGTCAGCGAGTCCGAGCGCGTGGCGGACCTGCGGCCCGGCGACGTGATCACACGGCCCGCCGAGGGCGCCGCCGAACCGGTGACGCACCGGCTGGTGTCGGCCACCCGCCAGGGCGACGAGTACCTGATGCAGACCAAGGGCGACGCCAACTCGTCCGGCGAGTCGTGGACCCTGCCGGCCGACGCGACGCTCCAACGCGTCCGGTGGGTGGTGCCGAGCGTGGGCGACGCCATCTCGGTCCTGCGCTCGAACCTGGTCGTGGTGCTCGGCGTGGTCCTGGTCGGCGGCCTGCTCGTGGTCGCGGTGCGCCTGCCGGCCCGACGGACCGGCACCGCGACCCCGGTCGGTGCCTGACCGCCGTCCGACCCGCGACCGACCCGTGTCCGGTCAGCGACCGATCAGCGGTCGGTCCGGTCGGCCGGCGGCGAGCCGTCGGCCTCCTCGTCCCCCGGCTCCTGGCCGTCGGGGTCCTCGGGGAAGCGCGCCGGGCGACGGAGGACGACCACGATGCCGAGCACGGCACCGGTCACGGCGACGACGGCGCCGAGCAGGAGCAGCACCACCTCGGTGGAGGACCGCTCGGTGGCGCAGCGCTCCGACGTGTTCGCGTCGGCGGCGAACTCGTTGCCGTCCATCACCCCGTCCCAGGACCGCACCTCGCCGACCGCGATCGCAGCCGGGTCGAACGGGAGCGAGGCGGTGGTGCAGCGGAACCCGACCTGCGCCGTCCACACGTCGGACTCGGGCACCGCGTCGAGCTCGACGACCGTGCGGAAGCCCTCGGGCTCGGAACCGATCAGGAAGGTGGTGGGCGCCTCGTCGGGCGCGGCCCCGTCCCGCCGGATGAGCCACTGCCGCGAGCCCGACCCGCGCCCACCGCCCTGCAGCAGCTCGACGGTCCGCACGGTGGGGGCTGCCTCGTCGGGGACGACGACCGCCAGCTCCTCGGCGGAGACGCGCGACACCGCGATCACCGGCACCTGCTCGGCACACGACGTCAGGCCGCAGATGCCGTCCCGCAGGACCGGCGGCACGATCATCAGCACCAGGCCGGTCCCGAGCAGCACCGCGGCGGCCACTCCCATCCGCCGGTTGGAGCTCACGGCAGGGATCGTAGGGGGCCGGTCACGTCGGCGGTGAGCGCGTCAGGCGATCGGCGCCGCGTCCACGTCGATGAGCCGGAGCACGGGACGGACCGCCGGCGCGGGCAGCTCGATGCGGATGCCGCCGTCCTCCGCGGTCCAGCGGATCGGATCGCCGTTGCGCTCACCCTCGGGCGATCGCACTTCCGAGGTGGGTCGGGCCCGCACACCCGGGACCAGGAGCGAGCCCTCCACGGCGCCCAGGACGGCGACGTCCACCGAGCGGTCGCGGGCCCAGAACCGGAGGTCGACGGTACCGGTCGTGCCGTCGACCGCAGTCGTCTGGCCCTGCCCGGTCGGCCGCACCCACGGGCGCGACCCGAACATCGCCGCGCCGGGTCCGGCATCGGTGCCGACCCCGCCGGCCCAGTCCGCCAGCGTGTCGAGCAGCGCGAGCTGCTCCGGCGGGATCTGCGCGTCCTCCCCACGCGGTCCCACGTTGAGCAGCAGGTTCCCGCCCTTCGACGTGATGTCGGCGGTGGTGTCCAGCAGCTCGTCGTCGGTCAGGAAGTGCTCCGGACGGGATGCCCGGTTGAAGCCGAAGCTCTGGTCCATGCCGCGGACGCACTCCCAGGGCAGCGGCCGCACGTCGTCGAACACCATGTACTCGGGCGTCTGCACGTCGAAGTACGGCGGCTTGGGCGGCACCAGGCCACCGTTCTGGCGGGTGGCGCGGGCGTTGAGCGAGTTGGCCACCTTGCGCACCAACTCGTTGCGCGCCGCGCCCATGATCGGCGACCACGGCATCCACCGGTCGTTCACGACGCCGTCCGGCACCGCCCGGTAGTAGTCCACGAAGACCGGCCAGAGCTCCGGACCCGGCGTGGGCCAGGCGATGTCGTTCCAGAGCACGCTCGGGCGGTAGCGCTCGATCAGCTCCCGCACCTGCGCTTCGGCGTAGGCCGGATAGTCGCCCCGCGGCACGGCCGCGAGCAGGTCGCCCAGGTTGCCGATGGGCCGGTCGTCGAAGGTCCAGTCCAGGCCGCCCGAATAGTAGACGCCGAAGCGCATGCCGACTGCGAGCACGGCGTCGCGCAGCTCGCCGACCACGTCGCGTCCCGTGTGCCAGCCGTCGCGGTGCGGGTTGGCCACGTCCGACGGCCACAGACAGAAGCCGTCGTGGTGCTTGGTGACCAGGACCACGTACCGGGCACCCGTGGCGGCGAACCGGCGGGCCCAGTCGTCGGGGTCCCACGATGCCAGGCCCTCGCGGTAGCGATCCGCGAGCTCGGCGTACGGCATGAGCCCGAACGTCTCGCGGTGGAAGCGGCTGGCCGAGCTGCCGGGGAACCGCAGCGAGTTCTCGTACCACTCCGTGTACGGGTTCTCGGCGAGCGCATCGGGAGCGGCAGCGGCGAGCAGGTCGCCGATCTCGGAGTCGACCGGAGCGAAACCGGCGACCGACGCCGGCGTCCAATGGACGAAGATCCCGAGCTTCGTGCCGGACCACCAGGCCGGGACACGGTGGCGACGGAGGTCCTTGAGCTGGGATCGGGCGGAGGTGCGGTTGCGGCGCGGCACGGCCAGGACAATAGGGTGACGGGCATGACGAGGGAGTGGGACGCGGTCGTCGTCGGCAGCGGACCCAACGGCCTCGTCGCCGCCCTGGAGCTGGCGCAGGCCGGTTGGCGGGTCCTCGTGCTGGAGCGGGCGGCGACCGTGGGCGGCGGCACCCGGACCGCCGAGCTCACCCTCCCCGGCTTCCGCCACGACGTCTGCTCGGCCATCCACCCGCTCGGCCTGGCGTCACCGGCGCTGCGCGACCTCCCGCTGGAGCGCGTGGGGGTGGAGTGGGTCCATCCCGACGCGCCGCTCGCCCACGCCCTCCGGCCCGGCCACTCCGTGCTGCAGGAGCGCTCGCTCGCCGCCACCGCCGTCGGCCTGGGCGTGGACGGCCGACCCTGGGAGCGGCTCTTCGGCCCGAGCGTGCGGTCCGGGCTCGATCTCGTGGACACGCTGCTGGATCCGCTCCACCTTCCGCCGCAGCACCCGTTCGCACTGGCCCGGTACGGCATGGCCGGGCTGTGGTCGGTGTCGGCCCTGGCCCGCCGGAGGTTCCGGGGCGACGACGGACCGGCGCTGCTCGCCGGCATGGCAGGCCACTCGATGCTCTCGCTCGACGCGCCGATCACCACCGGCTTCGGCATGCTGCTCGGCCAGCTGGCCCACGTGGTCGGCTGGCCCATGGCGCGCGGCGGCTCGCAGGCGATCGCCGACGGCCTGGTCGCGCTCATCGAGGAGCACGGCGGCACGGTCCGCTGCGGCGAAGAGGTCCGGAGCCTGGACGACGTGCCACCGGCCCGCGCCGTGCTGTGCGACGTCACCCCGCGCCAGCTGCTCGCCCTGGCCGGCGACCGGCTCCCGACCGGCTACCGGCGCATGCTCGAGCGGTACCGGTACGGCCCGGGCGTCTTCAAGGTCGACTGGGCGCTCGACGGTCCGGTGCCCTGGAAGGACCCGGCGACGGCCCGCGCCGGCACCGTGCACATGGGCGGCACGTTGGCCGAGGTGCGGGCGTCGGAGGAGGCCGTCGTGAGCGGGCGGCTCCCCGACCCGCCGTTCATGCTGCTCGCCCAGCAGTCGAACTTCGACCCGACGCGGGCGCCTGCGGGCAAGCAGACGCTGTGGGGCTACTGCCATGTGCCCGCCGGCTGCGACGTGGACATGACCGGGGCCATGGAGGACCGGATCGAGGCGTTCGCGCCCGGGTTCAAGGACCTCGTGCTGGCGCGGCACACGATGACGGCGCCACAGGTCGAGGCGTACAACCCCAACTACATCGGTGGCGACATCAACGGCGGCGTGGCCGACCTGCGGCAGTTCCTGCTCCGGCCGGTCCCGTCGCTCGACCCGTGGTCCACGCCGGTGGAGGG
The DNA here is from genome assembly GCA_023450775.1 of Actinomycetes bacterium. Taxonomy (GTDB): domain Bacteria; phylum Actinomycetota; class Acidimicrobiia; order Acidimicrobiales; family Microtrichaceae; genus Dermatobacter. The sequence continues at coordinate 5,366 of JAEXGP010000405.1, forward strand.
CCTGTACCTCTGCTCCTCGTCGACCCCGCCCGGCGGCGGCGTGCACGGCATGTGCGGCCGCGCCGCGGCACGGTCCGTGCTGCGCCGCCAGCCCCTCTGACCGGACCGACCGGTTCCTGGGGTGGGGCCGGGTGGCAGGAGGGTCAGCGCGGGGCCGGGCGGGTGCCCCGCAGCAGCTCGCCCGGCAGCTCGCCGGTGTGCTCGCCGTCGCGGAACGTCTCCACGCCCGACTTGATCGTGTGGCGGTAGCCCTCGGCGGTCTGCATGAGCCGGCGACCGCCGGCGGGCAGGTCGTGCACGATCGTCGGCGGGTGGCACGCCAGCGCGGCGAGCTCGATCACGTTCAGGTCCGCGACGTAGCCCGGTGCGACCACGCCCCGGTCGAACCAGCCCACGTGCCGTGCGTTGCGCCGCGTGTGGCCGTGGACGATGTCCTCGACGGGCACCGGCTCCCCGTCGCGCCGGTCGCGGCTCCACACCACGAACGAGGAGGTGGTCATGGACGCGTCGCAGATCGCCCCGCAGTGCGCGCCGGCGTCGGACAGGCCGAACAGCACGTTGGGCGACGTGATCATCTCGTACAGGTCGGCGAAGTCGCCGTGGGCGAAGTTGAACAGCGGCAGGTAGAGCAGCTGCTCGCCGCCGCGTTCGAGCAGCAGGTCGTAGACGACCGAGATCGGCTCCACGCCCGCCGCCCGGGCGCGCGCACCGATCGAGCGGTCCGTGTGCAGCTCGTAGTCGACGGGGTCGGCCATCTCGAACGTGATGTCGAAGCCGCACATGATCTGCTGGAGGATCCCCGGCTCCAGCGTGGCGGCGACCTCGGCGTGCTCGGCCAGGACCCGACGCTTGCGCTCGGGGTCGCGCAGCGCCGCCACGCGCTCGGGGAGCGGCAGGTGCGCCACCTCGCCGTACGACGCGCAGAACAGGAACGGGTTGGCGGTGGCCTGCATGCCGAGCAGCACGCCGATCGGCCGGGCCGCCACCTGCGCCTTCACGTCCAGGCCGTTGGCGACCATCCGGTCGACCCAGTCCATCTGGAACCGCCACCGGTCCGGCGAATGGTACGCCTGCTGCATGGTGAAGCTGAGCGGCCGGCCGCTCGTGCGGACGAACCGCTCCAGCAGGTCGAGCTCGCGCTGGGCGACCGCGTCGTCGGGCGTCTGGTAGAGGTCGCTGATCAGCTGCACCACGCCGGTGCCGGCACGGCGCATGGCCTCGGCGATCGCCAGCAGCTCGGCGTCGCCCGCGGTCAGCGTTCCGATGTTCTCGCCGGCGCTCGTGCGGTGCACCTCGGTCCGCGACGTGGCGAAGCCGATGGCGCCCGCGCCCAGGGCCTCCTCGACCAGGCGGGCCATCTCTGCCACCTCGCCCTCGGTGGGGGCCTGGGTGTGGTCCGCCCCGCGCTCGCCCATCACGTACGTGCGCAGCGCAGCGTGCGGGACGTGGGTGCCGATGTCGACGGTGTGGGGCTTGGCCGCCACGGAGTCGAGGTACTCGGGGAAGGACTCCCAGTCCCAGGTGAGCCCCTCGGACAGCGCGGCGCCGGGGATGTCCTCCACCCCCTCGAGCAGGCCGATCAGCCACTCGTGCCGGTCGGGGGCCGCCGGCGCGAACCCCACGCCGCAGTTGCCCATGGCGATCGTGGTCACGCCGTGCAGCGACGACGGCTTCACGATCGGGTCCCAGGTGACCTGGCCGTCGAAGTGGGTGTGGATGTCCACGAAGCCCGGCGTGACGAGCAGGCCGTCGGCGTCGATCTCCCGCTCCGCGGTCCCGTCCAGGTGCGGCGCATCGGGTTCGCCGACCTCCGTGATGACCCCGTCGGTGACCGCGACGTCGGCCACACGGGCCGGCGCCCCGGTGCCGTCGACGACGTTGCCGTTGCGGATGATCAGATCGGCCATGCGGCTCCCCCTGGTGCGGCGCGTGCCCCCCGGATCCCACCGTACGCGGCCGGAACCGACGTCCGCGGCGGTGCGGCGCTCACCGTACGCGGTCGGACCGGACACCGGGCCCCGAGTGCTTGATCCGTGCACGCCGCGGCCGATGAACGGAACATGGCAACGCAGCTCGTCGACCGCATCACCTGGATGTTCCGGCGCTCGACCTCCCCGGCCGAGCGTCAGATGGAGAGCTTCAGGGCCACCCAGGCGGCCCTGGCACGGGCGTGCTCGGCGAACCGGCCGACCGCCGCCTGAGCCGCCACCGACGGAGCAGCGCCACCGCCCACCAGACCAACCCGACCAGGGCGAGGAACGCGAGCAAGGGCACCACGACGGCGAGCACCGTCAGGGTGGTGGACACGGCGTCCTCGATCGCGCTGACCACCGGGTTGCCGAGGCCGCCGGTCGTGGCGGTGACCGCAGGGCGCAACGTCCCGCGCGCCACCTGGACCGTGCCGCCGAGGACCAGGCCCACGCCGCCCGCGAGCACCGGGTGCGAGTTGCTCAGCAGGTTCTCCTGGGCGGCGAAGACGATCGCGCCCGAGGCCGGTGCGACGACCAGGCCCACGACGTGCAGCGCCGAGTCGATCGCGGCGATCTTGTCGCCGATCAGGTCGAGCAGGAACAGCACGCCGAGCACGACCAGCGTGGGCGTGGCCCCGAGCCAGTCGAAGCTGGCGGACAGCTCGACCGCGCCCAGCCGCTGCGCGAGGCCCAGGCCGAACAGCGGGATCCACGGGTTCAGCCCCGACGCGGCGCCCAGCCCGAACGCGCCGAGCAGGTTGGTGAACAGCGTGACGTCCACGGAGGGCAGTCTGGTCCCGGTGATCCCGGCGCCGTCGGCGCGCGGGGCCCGGACGTCAGGGCGCGGTGGGCGACGTCAGTTCGCGGTGAGCAGGTAGTTCCACGCCGCGTCGTACGCGTAGTCGGGCACGCACGCGTCGACCGCGGTCGAGTTGTGGCTCGGCGCCGAGTCCCAGACGCACGTGGAGCCCAGGTTCGTGATCAACCGTCGCGACCCGCCGTACGGGGCGGCGGCGCTGGTCACGTTGACCTCGGCGCCCGGCATGCCCAGACCGTTCTCCACCGCGCGCATGCGGCCGATCGCGGGGTCCGACGTGTGCAGCAGCGCACGGATGTTCGTGGGCGACACCTGCAGCGGCGTCTCGGTGATCCACGGGGCCACGGCGTAGCTGCCGCCGCCCAGGTCGTAGGCGTCGAAGCTGCCGGACAGCATCACGACCCGGGAGAGCGGATAGAACTTGGAGAGGTACAGGCCCACGCCGGCGCCCTGCGAGTGGCCGATCACCGCGACCTTGGACCAGTCGACCGAGCAGCCCCCGTAGGTGGTGTTCACCTGCGAGCAGACGCCGGCGGTGCGGAACTGGAACTTGTCCCAGCCGCTCGTGGGCGCCACCTGCACCAAGTGGTCGAGCAGCTTGGTGAGCCGGTTCACCACGGAGTTGGAGCCGTTCACCGCCGCGATGGGGTGGTCGTAGGTCTCGCCGACGGGGTCCTGCACGTCGGAGCCGAAGACCACCTCGGAGCGGAACTCGCGGAAGCAGTCGGGGTAGGTGGCGGCTCCCCCGTCGGGACAGGCACCGGTGGTGCCCAGCGAGCTCGGGTACCGCAGCACGATCACGTGGTAGCCGGCGGCGCGCACGACGTTGGCGAGCTCGCCGAACGCCAGGGTGGTCGCGCTGGTGCCGGGCACGATGACCGCCAGCTTGTTCTGCGGCGTCCCCGTGGGGGCGTAGGCCAGATGGGTCGACACCGCGTCGCCCGTGATCAGCGGATCGGTCACGTTCGGGTTGACCGACCACGACGTGGCGGTACCGGTGCTGCCGCCACCCGACGGCGGCTGCTGGCACGCGGCGAGCACCCCGACGAGCGCGCTCACCAGCGCGACGGACAGAACCCTACGGATGTGACCCACGGCACGCTCCCTCCAAACCGTGGACACAGTGCCACAGTTGCGGGTGTCGCGGCAACGAGCCCGAACCCGGTTCGGTGCCGGTCGACCGCTGCGCGACCGGGTCGCAGGTCCCGGTCGCCGGGGCTCAGCGACGGGGACCGCCTAGAGCAGGTCGGCGAAGAAGTCGTTGCCCTTGTCGTCGGTGATGATGAAGGCGGGGAAGTCCTCGACCTCGATCCGCCAGATCGCCTCCATGCCGAGCTCGGGGTACTCGAGCACCTCCACGGAGCGGATGGCGTCCTGGGCGAGGATCGCCGCCGGGCCGCCGATCGAGCCCAGGTAGAACCCGCCGTGCTCCTTGCACGCGTTGCGGACCTGCGCCGAGCGGTTGCCCTTGGCCAGCGTGACGAAGCTCCCGCCGTGTCGCATGAGCAGGTCCACGTAGCTGTCCATCCGGCCGGCCGTGGTGGGGCCGAAGCTGCCCGACGGCATGCCCTCGGGCGTCTTGGCCGGGCCGGCGTAGTAGATCGGGTGGTCCTTCACGTACTGCGGCAGGCCCTCGCCCGCCTCGATCCGCTCCTTGAGCTTGGCGTGCGCGATGTCGCGGGCGACGATCATCGGGCCGCTGAGCGAGAGCCGCGTGCGGATCGGGTAGCGGCTGAGCTCGGCGCGGATCTCGTCCATCGGGCGGTTGAGGTCGATGTGCACCACGTCGTCGTGCAGGTGCTCGTCGGTGATCTCGGGCAGGTACTGCGCCGGATCGGTCTCCAGCTGCTCGACGAACACGCCCTCGGCCGTGATCTTGCCCACGCTCTGGCGGTCGGCCGAGCAGCTCACGCCGATGCCGACCGGGCAGGACGCGCCGTGGCGCGGCAGCCGGATCACCCTGACGTCGTGGCAGAAGTACTTGCCGCCGAACTGGGCGCCGATGCCGGTGTTCGCGGCGAGCTGCCAGATCTCGGCCTCCAGGTCCGTGTCGCGGATGGCGTGGCCGAGCCCGTTGCCCTTGGTCGGCAGCCCGTCCAGGTAGCGGGCGCTCGCCAGCTTCACGGTCTTGAGGTTCATCTCTGCGGACGTGCCGCCGATGACGATCGCCAGGTGGTACGGCGGGCACGCGGACGTGCCGAGGGTCTTGATCTTCTCGCCGACGAACTTCATGAGCGAGTCGGGGTTGAGCAGCGCCTTGGTCTCCTGGAACAGGAACGTCTTGTTGGCGCTGCCGCCGCCCTTGGTCATGACGAGGAAGTGGTACTCGTCGCCGTCGACCGCCATGAGGTCGATCTGCGCCGGCAGGTTGGTGCCCGTGTTGACCTCTTCGTAGGTGGTGATGGGCACCACCTGGGAGTAGCGCAGGTTCGTCTCGGTGTAGGTCTGGAAGATTCCCCGGGCGAGGGCCTCCTCGTCGCCGCCGGGGGCGCCGTCGGACGAGTGGGTCCAGACCTGCTGGCCCTTCTTGCCCATGACGATCGCCGTGCCGGTGTCCTGGCACGAGGGCAGGACCATGCCGGCCGAGACGCACGCGTTCTGCAGCATCGTGCGGGCGACGAAGCGGTCGTTCTCGGTGGCCTCGGGATCGTCGAGGATCTTCGCCAGCTGGGCCAGGTGCCCGGGCCGGAACAGGTGGGAGATGTCGCGCACCGCCTCGGCGGCCAGCCGCGTGAGCGCCCCTCGGTCCACCCGCAGCACCCGCTCGCCGCGGAACTCGTCGAGCTCCACCCCGTCCGCCGTGAGGAGGCGGTACGGCGTGTCGCCCTTCGACTGGGGGAACATCGTCTGGAACGCGAACTCGGGCATGGGCCAACGATACGGCCCGCCCTCGCGCCGCTCCGAAACGGGGACCGGACCCCGGACGTGGCTTCGGACCTCCTGTGGGCCGGGGGATACGCTCGTCCCCCTAGGAGGGCTCACCATGGCGGAGATGCAGGGCTCGGGCACCGTCCCGCACGCCCGCTCGTCGTTGCTCGGGCGGGAGGACGTCGTCGCGCGGGTGCTCGACCTGCTGCGGACCGACGGGATCCGCCTGGTGACCGTGACCGGCTTGAGCGGCGTCGGCAAGACGTCCGTGGCCGACGAGGTGGCGCGCCGCGTGGTCCACGAGGAGCCGGTGGGCGTCCGGCGAGTCCGACTCGACGACGGCAGCACCGATCCGGCCGACCTCGACGCCGAGCTCGCGAGCCCCTCGCTCATGGAGGCCGACTCGCGGCCTCCCGAGGGCCGGACCAGGCTGCTGCTGCTCGACGGCTTCGAGCGCCACCTCGACGCGGCGCCCCGCCTGGGTCAGGCGCTCGACGAGGACCCCGATCTCACGCTGCTGGTGACCAGCATCGTGCCGCTCGGGCTGCGGGGGGAGCACCTGGTGCGACTCGGCCCGCTGCCCGTCCCCGACGGCACCGAGCCGACCGCCGCGGACGTGCTGGCGTCGCCGGCGGCGCAGCTCCTGGCCGAACGGATCGCCGCGCTCGACCCGGCGTTCTCGCCCAACGAGGACGACGCCCAGGACATCGCAGAGCTGTGCCGGCGCCTGGACGGGCTACCCCTGGCGATCGAGCTCGCCGCGGCACGGTGCGCGTCGAGCGGCGTCGCCCAGGTCCTCGACCAGCTCGGACGTCGCTCCACGCTGGACCTGCTCGACCGCGGCTCCTCCGACGCGGCCGACCGCCACCGCGACCTGCGGCGCACGCTGGAGTGGACCCACGACCTGCTCGACCCCGACGAGCGCATCGCGTTCCGTCGCCTCGGCGCGTTCGTCGGCCCGATCACGTGGGACGACGCCGTCGCCGTCGTCTCGGACTGCGAGCTGGACGCCGACCGCGCCTGGGACGCGCTGGCGGGCCTCGTGTCCACCGGGCTCGTGATCCAGGTCGACGCCGCGGGATCCCGACGCCTCCAGATGCTCGCCTCCGTGCGCGAGCTGGCGCGCGAGCACCTGTCGAGCGCGGCGGAGTCCGAGACGACCCGGGATCGGCACGCGGCGCACTTCCTCGCCCGGGCCCAATCCCTGGCCACCCGGCTGTGGAGCGCGGAGCAGGGCGTGGTGCGGCCGCTCATCCACGCGGATGCCGACGAGTACGCCGCCGCGTCCGACGCCCTCCGTGCCGCAGGCCGCGCACCCGACGCGGTTCGACTGCTCTCCTGCGTCCACACCGCATGGATCGATGCCGGACGGACCGCGGTCGCCGGCGAGCAGCTGCGCTCGCTCCTCGACGCCACCGCCGGGACGCTGGACCCCGCGGTCGAGGCCGCCGCGTGGGTGAGCGTCGCCGATCTCTTCTACTGGACCCGCGCCTCTTGGGCGCCGACGAGCCGCGACCGGGCGGACGTGGTGCTCGACCAGCTCGGCCAGGCGGTCGAGGCCGCGCAGCGGGCGTCGCGCCCCGACCTCACGCTCCGGGCGATGTGGACGATGATCCACCTCCACCTGACCTCCGAGGACCTGGACGCGGCCCGGGCGATCGTCGAGCGGGCGACCGAGCTCGCGGCGTCGTCGGACGAGGGGTGGTGGACCACCCGGCTGCTCTCGATCTCGGGCGTGGTCGCCAACCAGCAGGGCCGCAACGACGACGCGGTCCGCGACGCATCGCAGGCCATCCGCCGGGCGCACGAGGAGGGCGACGCGTGGCAGGTGCTGCGCACGACGTTCGTGCTCGCCGGCATCGGCGGCATCGAGCAGCGCCCCGAGTACGCGCTCGTCGATCTGGAGGCGACGGTGGCGACGGCGGTCGAGATGGACGACGCGCAGGCCGAAGGCACGCTCCGCGTGATGCTCGCCCTGTCACGCCTGAGCCGCGGCGATGTGGTCCCGGCCGTCGAGGAGGTGGGCCGCGCGCTGCGGGCGTGCCGGCGATCGGGCCACTGGTACGTGGAGGAGATCTGCGTGGCCGCGCTCGTCCTCGCCTCGGTCGCGGCCGGCAGGACCGAGACGGGCGCCGTGCTGCACGGCGGCCTCGTCGGCGTGCTCGGGCAGTTCAGGTCCCGCCTGTCGCCGCAGCACGTGGCGATCTACGACTTCGGGGTCGAGCACCTCCGCTCGGAGCTCGGCCAGGAGCGGTTCGACGCCGCCGTGCGGCAGGGCGCGGCGCTCGGATGGCGGCAGCTGCTCGAGGTGTGCGACGAGCTCGTGGGGCAGGTCGCCGGTGCCGACCCCGACGGGGCGAGCACGTCTGCCGGCCCCCACGTCGAGGCAGCGGAGGCGTCGCCGCTCACCGACCGCGAGATCCAGGTGCTGGCCCTCATCGCCGACGGTGCGTCGAACAAAGACGTCGCGGTGCACCTCGGTCTCCGCCCCAAGACCGTGATGCACCACGCGTCGAACATCTACCGGAAGCTGGGTGTCACCGGGCGCGCCGAGGCCGTGTCCGTGGCGATCCGCGCCGGACTGCTCGACCGGGCGAAGGACCAGCGGGACCTCACCACCGGCTCGCGCTCCACCGAGCCGTAGGCCGCTCGCACGTCCGGCGGCATCCACGCCTCGGCGACATCCCTCACCGGCGCCGGCGCCGTCCGGGACGCCGTGCGGCATGCGTGGAAGTGGACGAGGAACAGACCAGCCATCGGAGACCCCCTGGGTCCGACGCCGGCGCGAACGGCGTCCCCCGGAGCCTGCGCACGGCGGCGGCGCGACGGCATCGGTCAGATGCCCGTCTCGGTCATCTGCCCTATACGGCTCCTCGGCGGATGTGCCGATGGTCCCCGGTTCTTCGGCGTGCCGTGGTCGCCCGGCGACCATGGCGTACGCCAGAGCGGCACGCGACGCGGCCGGTCAGTCCTGGGGGTCCTCGGCGTCCGCCTCGGGAACGGCACGGGTGAGGATCGACTCCTGGTGGCCCGTGAGCTCGAACGCTCGGGACAGCAGCGAGGGGGCGTTGCCGCGCCCGGAGCGGGCCGCCGGGCGCCGGGCGGCCGGACGCCGCGGACGAGCGGACGCCGCCACGGGTTCCGGCTCGGGACGCGTCGTGGGTTCCGGCTCGGGCTCGGGTTCGGGCGTCGCCTCGACCACGACGACCGGGTCGAGCGCCGAGGCCACTGCCGGCTCCGGCTCCGGCTCGACCGGTTCGGGCTCGACGTCGAGGACCGGCTCCGGTTCCGACGCCACCTCGGGCTCCGGCTCGGGCTCCGTCACCAGGACGGGCTCGGGCTCCACGACCGGGTCGGGCTCGACCGTCTCGGCACGGGGCGTCCGGGCCGGAACCGGTTCGAGGACGGCGATCGCCGCGACGTCGCCGTTCGCGGCGGCCGACCCCGGTCGACGGTCGGTGGCGGTCCAACCCCGGGGGATCGTCAGCCGCTCGACGTGGAACTCGCACAGCTCCTGCACCGGGGCGGAGCGCCGCGAGAGCGGGTCGAGCCACAGCTGCAGAGCGACAGGGTCGAAGGCGACCCGCGCCGCCGCGGGGCGGTCGCACCCCGGTCGCATGCAGGTCCTCGCCACGCCCGCAGGCTATCGGAGCAGGTCGTCGATCCCGTCGAGCGTCGTCGTGTCCTCCGCCGCACCGCCGGCGGGGCCGTCGAGCGCGAGGTGCTCGAGCACCACGTCGTCCCGGGCCAGCAGATCGACCACCGTCCCGGCGAACACGTCGGGATCGAGGTCGGGTCCGCACTCCGCGTGACCTACGCGCACGCCGTCGCCCACGGGGAGGTGCTCGCGCACCAGGTCGGTGGCGGCCCGGTCCAGGGTGTCTGCGTCCTCGGCGACGGATCGGCCGACGAGCAGCACGCGGGCGGACGGCGCCAGCGACGGGGCCAGCCCCGACACCAGCGAGAGCGGCCCGCGCACCGCGGCCGCGAACCGCTCGTCCAGACCGTCGTCGACCGCCGACCGGTCCGCGACGTGCACGACCACGTCGAGCGTCGCAGCCCGGGTGACGAACTCGCAGGCGGCCTCGACGGCGTCGTCCGACCCGAGGTCGCAGAGCACCGGCACGGCCCGACCCTGGGCCAGGCCGTCCACCGCGTCGACCAGACCGCCGAGGTCCCGGTCCACGAGCAGCACGCGGGCGCCCCGTTCCACCAGCTCTGCGGCGAGCGCGCCGCCGAGGTCGCCGGCGGCTGCGGTCACGAGCGCCACCCGGCCGTCCATGTCCGCGACCGGCTCGCTCGACGGCTCCGGTCCGGCCTCGGGTCGCCTCGCCAC
>JAEXGP010000411.1 GCA_023450775.1 Actinomycetes bacterium
TGGCGCAGTACGTGGCCGCGACGGCGCCGTCGGCGACTGCAGGTGACGGCGCTCCGCCGGGACCTCCCGGTCCGGCGGCGACGGGGTCGGGACCGGCGGGCGGGCCGGTGTGCTCGGTCGGGAAGGCTCGTTCGCTCATGTGGGTGCGGGCGCCGTCGGGGGCGGGACCGACCCGGCAGCCCGCAGCGGCGGGGCGGCGGTCGGACGACGGCGACGGGCCAGCCTACGGTGAGCACCGTGCCCGACCCGAATGGAACTCCCCGCTCCTCGGTGGTCATGCTCCACGGCTTCACGCAGACCGGCGGCTGCCTCGGGCCGGTCGCCGACTCGCTCGCGACCGCCCACATGGTGCTGCGGCCGGACCTCCCGGGCCACGGCGACGCGTCACGGATGGCGCACAAGGACCTCTGGGCGACCGCGTCGCACCTGGCCACCGCGATCGGACCCACGCTCGACGGCCCCTCGGTGTGGTTCGGCTACTCCTTCGGCGGCCGGGTGGCCCTGCACGTGGCCCTGGCCCACCCCGAGCTGGTCTCCGGCCTGATCCTGGTGGGCGCCACGGCCGGCATCCGCGACCCGGAGGAGCGGGCGGCACGCCGGGCGGCGGACGAGGAGCTGGCCACGCACATCGAGGACGTCGGCGTGGAGCGGTTCCTGGACGAGTGGCTGTCGGCGCCGCTGTTCGCGGGCCTGCCCGACTGGGCCCGGTTCCCCGAGCAGCGCCGGCGCAACACCGCCGCGGGGCTGGCCGGCAGCCTCCGCCACGCAGGGACGGGGACCATGGACCCGCTGTGGGACCGCCTCGGGGACATCACCGTCCCGGTGCTGTGCCTGGCCGGCGAGCGGGACACGAAGTTCACGGCGCTCGCCGAGGAGATGGCCGGCGGGCTGCCCGCCGCCGAGATCGCCGTCGTCACCGGCGCCGGCCACGCCGCCCACCTGGAGCAGCCCGACGCGGTGGTCCAGGCCGCTCTCCCCTTCTGCGAGCGGCTCATCCCGCTGACCGCGGCGCGCCAGGTGGACCCGTCACCCCGCTGGTACGCCTGACCGATCCGGATCGGTCAGCTCAGCCGCCGATCAGGAAGCCGATCGCGACCAGCAGGCCGTAGACCATCTGCACCTTGCCGGTGTCGCCGAGCACGGCGATGAGCTGCGGGCCTCGGGCCCCGCCCAGCACCGCCACGATGGGACGCCGCGCCAGGATCAGCGCCACGAACCCGAGTGCCGCGAGCGGCCGCTCGCCCAGTCCGGCCATGAACGGCAGCAGCACGAACGGGAGCACCAGCAGCACCACGTAGAGGCCACGCGTGTTCGTGTCGCCGAGCCGGACGGCCAGGGTGCGCTTGCCCACCTCGGTGTCGCCCGGGATGTCCCGCAGGTTGTTCACCACGAGCAGTGCGGTGGCCAGGCACCCCATCGCCACGCCGGCCACGATCGGCAGCCACGTGATCTGCAGCGTCTGGACGTAGGACGAACCGACGGTCGCGACGAGTCCGAAGAAGACGAACACGAAGACCTCGCCGAACCCGGCGTAGCCGTAGGGGCGCGACCCTCCCGTGTAGAACCAGCCCGCTGCGATGGCGGCGAGCCCCACGAACACCAGGCGCCAGTCGACGAACAGCACGAGCGGCAACCCGCACAGGGCCGTGAGCCCGAAGGCGACGAGCATCGCCCGCTTCACCTCGCCCGGCGTGGCCAGCCCGTTGCCGACCAGCCGCGGCGGCCCGACCCGTGCGCCCGGGTCGTCGGTGCCCCGCTTCCCGTCGCTGTAGTCGTTGGCGTAGTTCGTGGCGATCTGGACGAACAGCGCCACCCCCAGGGCGCACAGGAACACCCACCAGGTGAGCCCCTTGTACGAACCGTCGAGTTCGGTCGAGAAGGCAACGCCGCTGTTCGGTGCGTAGTTGAACCAGAGGCCGCTCCGGTCCCAAGCTGCCCTCCCGACGGCGAGGCAGCTGGTCACCGCGTCGATCCCGGTCGGGTTGGAGCACACACCTGCCGCTGCAGCGGTGCCGACCAGGACGGGGGCGACCGCAGCGGGCAGGGTCCGGGGGCGTGCGCCCAGGATCCACTTGCGCCAGTTCGTCGGCAGCGGAGGTCGGGTGGGTGGGCCGGCGTCGGGTCCAGACATGGCGCGGCGATGCTACGGGGTGGACGGGCCGCTGCCGCGGTCCTCGTCGTGGCCGTCGGGCTCCCAGGCGTCGTCGAGCAGCAGCCGGCGGGCCTCGGGGTGCGCCCGGAACATGTCGAGGACGGCGTCGGCCGAGTGGCCCCCGAAGCGCGTCGCGGCGCCGACCCGCAGCCGACGACGGTGCCCACGGATGCGCACGTCGACCGCGGTCACCGGACCGCGTCGCAGGACCACCAGCGACTCGACGCGGTCCCAGTCGACGGCGAACGACGTGACCAGGTTGCGGCACCGCAGGTCGTGCGGACGGAGCTCGGTCCACTGCCGCAGCGCCCGCCACCCGAGCCAGCAGCCGAACACGATCGTGACGACGGCGATGATCCACGGGGACACCGGGTCGTCGGGGCCCGAGGCGAGCCCGTCCCGCGCCGCCCGCCAGGCGACCAGGCCGATCGCCACCACCGGCGCCGCCACCGACAGGGCCCGGGCCGGTGCACCCGGACGGATCTCGATCACCGCGGCGTCGTCCACGGTCACTCCGCCTTCGCGGCGCGGCGCAGCGCTCGGGCTTGGCGCAGCGGGTGCCGCGGCACGGGGTCGACGCGATCCGACGACCACGGCGCCGCCGGAGGTTCGACCATGGCGCACAGACCGAGCAGCGCCATGTCGTAGTTCACCCGCCAGCCGGCGAAGTCGCGCCACGCCTGGTCGCGGTCGGCGACCATCGGCAGTCCCGTCCGCTCCAGCTCCTCCCACACCTCATCGAACTCGGACCGGGAGATCGAGATCGGGTCGTCGGGCGCCGGGTCGGGGTCGTACGGGATCAGGAACTGGTCAGCCACCTCCCGGAGGCAGAGGAACCCGGACCGGATGCACAGCGCGGCGGCGGAGCTGCGGGGCACGTCGAGCGCAGCCTGGTAGAAGGACGCCGAGTCGAGCAGGCACCCGGCCGCGGTCAGCCACGAGCGGTCGTCACCGGAGCGGAAGTAGACGAGGGCCGGGTAGGACGTGTGGGTCTCCTCGACCGCGGCGAACCACTGCTCCCACGACTCCCAGGTGTCGTCCAGCTTGATCAGGCCCCGGATCCGCTGCATGCGGGCGAGGAACGTGTCGACCGTGGGCGGCTCGCCGGCCCGGCTCGCCATCTGCGCGACGAGCTGCTCCCGCTGGGAGTACGCCGCGTAGATCGCCGGGAGGAACGAGATCAGCAGGCCGACCAGTCCCAGCCCGATGAAGGCCTCGACGACCTCCACGAGCCGCGCCGGCGTGGGATCCGCGGACAGGAACCCCAGCGTGGTGAGCGACGAGCCGGAGACCTGCAGCGCGTCCAGCCAGCTCAGCTCCCCCACGGCCCAGTGGACGGGCGTGAAGCCGATGATCACGAGCAGGCCCCACGTGCCGGCGAGCGCCATGAGCGAGAGCGGCGCGTACCGGCGCAGCAGCCGCTCGTGCCGCGCCGGTGTGCCGCGCCGGAGCCACGGATCCATCACTCGGCGGACGGTGAGGAACACCACGGCGGTCAGCACCGGTCGCTCACCACGCGGCACGACGACCGTGCGGATGGCCGACAGCAGGACCGCGCCGACGAGCCACAGCCCGAGGACCGCGAGCACCAGCGACACGGCGGCCAGGGCCAGGTGCGGCGCGTCCGAGGCCACGAGCTCGGCGGCTCGGACCGCTGCCACTGCGGCGGGCCCGACCACAGGGGCGGCGGCGACGGGGTCCATCGGGCTGCGACGCTACCGTTCGGCCACGTGAGCGCAGCACGGCCGACCGTGACCGACCCCGGCGCATTCCCCGAGTGGGTGTGGGCATCCGGTGAGGAGGGGTCGGACCCGCTCGTGCACCACGAGGACTCCGAGGGCCGGACGGTCACCACGCGGGTCGACGAGTTCGGCGGAAGCGGCCACCTGGACCGGATGGAGGCCGATTGCGCGGACGTCGCCGCCGCCGGCGCCACGGTCCTCCGCTACGGCATGCCGTGGCAGCGCACCGAGGTCGAGCCGGGCGTCTACGACTGGGCGCTCTGGGACCGGGCGCTCGCCGCCGCCGAGGCCGCCGGGCTCGAGGTCGTGGTCGACCTGTGCCACTTCGGCCTGCCCGACCACCTCTGCGGCCCGGGGTCGGACCACGCCGGCTTCACCGACCCGGCCTGGGTCGACGCGTTCGTGCGCTACGTCGAGGCGTTCCTGGCGCGCTACCCCGGGCCCCGGTGGTTCACGCCGGTGAACGAGCCGATCACCACCGCGTTCTGCTCGGCCCTGTGGGGCGCGTGGAACGACGGCCTGTCGGGCGACCACGACTTCGGTCGTGCGCTGGTGCTGTGCGAGCTCGCCGACGCGCTGGCGGCCCAGATCATCCGAGCCGACCGCGCCGCGTCGTTCCCCGGCGCCGAGGCGCTGTCCATCCCTGCGCTCGTCGACCCCTCCAGGGAGGACGAGGCCGAACTGCAGCTGCAGCAGTGGAACGCGGCGTTGGACCTGCGGACCGGGCACCCGCTGGACCCCGGCGCGGAGCCGCTGCTCGACGGCGTGCCCGACGAGTGGCTCGACCGGCTGTCCGCCGTGGCGGATCCCACCGGCATCGTCTCCGGCCACGACCTCTACCCCGTGTCCGTCCAGCACTTCGGGGCGCCCGATGCGGTCACCGACCTCACGATCGAGGAGCGCATCGACGCCTGGACCGCCTTCGCCCGGCGGTGCCACGACCGGTGGGGTCTGCCGATCTGGGTGGCCGAGACGTCCAACCTGGGGCTCGACCCCTCCGACGGACCGGCGTGGCTGGACGCGCTGACGACCGCGTGCAGCCACCTGCAGGCGGACGGCGTCGACGTCCGAGGCATCTGCTGGTACAGCCGGGGGGACCAGCTCGACTGGGACACGGCCCTCGTGCCGCCGGCCGGGACCGTCACGACCGTCGGGCTGTTCGACATGGACCGGCGCCCACGTCCGGCCCTCGAGACCTTCCGCCGCCTCGCCCGTGCCTGAGCTCGTCGCGCTCGCCCTGGCGGGGCCGGGCTTCGTCGACGCCCTGGTCCGCACCTGGGACGACGGCGACGCGGTCCTCCCCCTCGACCCGCACGCGCCGCGCTCGTACACCGAGCGCCTGCTGGCGGCCATGGCGCCCGGCGCCGTCATCGAGGACGACGGCGAGCGCCGGTCACTGGCCGGCGGCGTGCCGGTGCGGTCCGGCGATGCCGTCGTCGTGGCGTCGTCCGGCACGACCGGCATCCCCAAGGGCGCGGTCCACACC
>JAEXGP010000422.1 GCA_023450775.1 Actinomycetes bacterium
GACTGGGTCGGGCCGGTCGGCCTGCTCGCCGACGCCGCGGTGGCGAGCGGCGAGTCGGCGGGCGCCCTGGCCGCGGCCCACGCGGCAGCTCCGGCGAGGGCTACCGTCGGCTCGGAGGCGTGATGACAGGGACCGTCGAACCCCACGACCGCGACGAGGCCGTCACGCGCCGCGCCGGGTCCGGCGACGCCGTCGCCGTCTTCGAGGCCGAGCGCGCCCGCCTCACCGGGCTGGCGTACCGGATGCTCGGATCGGTCGCCGACGCGGAGGACGTCGTGTCCGAGGCGTGGGTCCGGTTCCAGCGCGCGGACCCGGCCACGGTGGACCGCCCGGCGGCCTGGCTCACGACCGTGACGTCGCGGCTGGCGATCGATCGACTGCGGTCCCAGACCAGTCGCCGCGAGGACTACGTCGGCCCATGGCTCCCCGAACCGGTCGTGACCGCGGTGCCGGGCGCGGTCGGCCCGGTGGCGTTCGACGACCCGGCCGAGCGTGCGGAGCTGTCCGAGTCGCTGACGCTCGGGTTCCTGGTCGTGCTGGACCGGCTCGGTCCGGTCGAACGGGCGGTGTTCCTGCTGGCGGACGTGTTCGGCGAGCCCTACGCGGAGATCGCCCGGGCCGTGGGCCGCTCCGAGGAGGCGTGCCGCCAGATCGCCTCCCGCGCCCGCCGTCGGGTGCGCGAGGAGCGGGCGGACCGGACCGCCGCGGACGAGCAGCTGCTCGCCGGGCTGATCGGCGCGCTCGCGGTCGGCGACGTGCAGGGCCTGCTCGACATCCTGTCGCCCGACGTCGTGCTGACGAGCGACGGCGGTCCCGACCGCCACGCCGCGCGCCGACCGGTGCTCGGTCCAGAGAAGGTGATCCGCCTGCTCACGAACCTGACCGGTCGCATGCCCGACGGCATCGACATGGAGATCCAGCACGTGAACGCGGCGCCGGCGCTCGTCATGCACCACCCCGACGGGACGATCGTCATGTCGGCGGACCGCAGCGACGAGGGACTCGTCGCCGCGATCCGGCTCCAGCTCAACCCCCAGAAGGTCGCTGCGCTGGAGAGCCCGTTCCCGGGCGTGTGAGCCCGGTCAGTACTTGAGCTCGGGCTCGGTGCCGGCCGGCAGGTTGATCGTCTTGTACTCGAGGAACTCCTCGAGGCCCTCGGGGCCGAGCTCCCGGCCGAGGCCCGACTGCTTGTAGCCGCCGAACGGCGAGCCGAAGGCCATGCCGTACATGTTCACGCCGTAGGTGCCGGTGCGGACCCGGCGGGCGACGTCGATCGCCGCGTCCACGTCGCCGCCCCACACCGAGCCCGACAGGCCGTAGTCGGAGTCGTTGGCGATGCGCACGGCGTCGTCCACGTCGTCGTAGGCGATGACCGACACGACCGGGCCGAAGATCTCCTCCTGGGCCACGCGCATGTCGTTGGTGACGTCGACGAGCAACGTCGGCTCCACGAACCAGCCCTGCTGGTCGGTGCCGGGGCGGCCGCCGCCGACCGCCACGCGGGCGCCCTCCTGGGCCCCCACCTGGATGTAGCCCTCCACGCGGTCGCGCTGCGCCTCGTTGATCAGCGGCCCCACGTTCGTGCCGAAGTCGGTCGGATCGCCGACCGTCTGGGCGGCCATCTTGTCGGTCAGCACGGCGACGATCTCGTCGTAGCGCGACCGGGGCGCCAGCACCCGGGTCTGCGCGACGCAGGCCTGGCCGTTGTTCATGATGCCGGCCGACAGCAGCTCCTCCGAGATGGCCTCGATGTCGACGTCGTCGAGGAGGATGGCCGCGGACTTGCCGCCCAGCTCGAGCGTGCAGCGCTTGAGCTGCTCGCCGCAGATGGCGCCGATCTTGCGGCCGGCGGCGGTCGAGCCGGTGAACGAGACCTTGTCCACGTCCGCGTGGCGCACCAGGTACTCGCTGACCTCGCGGTCGGCCGGGACGATGTTGAGCACGCCGGCGGGCACCCCCGCCTCGTGGGCGAGCTCGGCGAAGCGGAACGCCGACAGCGGCGTGTCGGGCGCCGGCTTGAGGACCATGGCCGAACCCGACGCGATCGTGGGCGCGAACTTCAGCATGGAGATGAAGAGCGGCACGTTCCACGGGATGATGCCGGCGACCACGCCGACCGGCTCCTTGCGGACGATGGCCGGGCCCAGGAGGTCCTGGCGCAGCTCCTCGAACTCGAACTCCTCGAGCACCTTCACGTAGGCGTCGAGCACCATGTTCGTGGCGCCGATCTGGCCGAAGTGCGAGAAGAGGATCGTGGCGCCCACCTCGGCGACCACCAGGTTGGCGAGCTCGTCGGACGCCTCGATCAGCTTGGCCTGCAGGGACCGCAGGACCTCCAGGCGCTCGGCCTTGGTGCTGTTGGCCCACGGGCCCGACTCGAGCGCGGCGCGCGCGGCGGCGACCGCTCGGTCCATGTCGGCCTCGGTGCCCTCGGGGACGCTCCCGATGGTCTCGAGCGTCGCGGGGTTCACGACCTCGAAGCGATCGGTGCCGGCGGGGTCGACCCACTCGCCACCGATGTAGAGCTGCTTGTAGTCGGTCATCGGTCGGTCCCCCTTGGACGCGCTGGCTGCTCTGGCGTGCTGGCGAGCTGGCGTCGGGCGTGCCCGCCGGCCCGGCGCAGCGTACCTGACCCACCGTCAGATCCACGCCGCCACTACCGTGCGGACGTGGCAGCGGGGACGACACCAGCGGTCGGGGTCGGGGTCGTCGGCCTCGAGCACCTCCACGTGTTCGAACTCGTGGACGGCCTGGTCGCCGCCGGCTGCACCCCCGTCGCCCACGCCGCGGCGACCGACTCGCTCGCCGATCTCTACGCCACCTGGCAGAGCGACTCGGAGCCGACCGACGTGGACGCGCTCCTGGCGGATCCGCGGATCGAGGTCGTGGTGCTGGCGGGCGTGCCGTCCGAACGCGCGGACGTGGCGGTCGCCGCGCTCGGTGCGGGCAAGGACGTGCTGTCGGCCAAGCCCGGCGCGACCACGGTGGAGCAGCTGGACCGCGTGCGCGCCGCAGCCCGGGAGTCGGGCCGGCGGTGGTGGGTGCTGTTCTCCGAGCGGTACGCCAACCCGGCCGTGCTGCGGGCGATCGAGCTGGCGCGAGGCGGCGCGATCGGCACGGTCGTGCACGTGGAGGCGGCGGCGCCGCACCGCCTGTCGCCCGACGAGCGGCCGCCGTGGTTCTTCGACCGCGACCGGGCCGGCGGCATCCTGGTGGACCTGGGCACGCACCAGGTCGACCAGTTCCTGGCCGCGACCGGCGCGGACCCGGTGCACGTCGACGTGGTCGCCGCCGCGGCCGGTGCGACCCGGGACTGGGGCGACGATCCCCGTCGGGCCGGGTTCGAGGACATGGGCGAGCTCCTGCTCGCCGCCCCCGGCGTGAGAGGTCACCACCGGGTCGACTTCCTGGAGCCCGACGGGTTCCCGACCTGGGGTGACATCCGCCTGGTCATCACCGGCACCGACGGCCGCCTGGAGGTGCGCATCGCCGTGGGCGACGACGGCCAGCACGAACCGGCGGCCGTCTGGGTCACCGACCACCACGGCGTGCGCCGCGACTCCGAGGTCGGGCCGACCACGTGGGCCCAGGACCTGCTCGCCGACCGGGTCGACGACGGCGAGCGGTTCATGGCCCGGGACCACTCCTTCGACGTCACCGCCCTCACGTTGGACGCGGCGGCACGGGCGACCGCGTGGTGAGTGCCGTGGACCCGCCGTACGACCTGCTGCGCCCGGGTCGGCGGATCACGGGGATGTCCGCGGTGCTGCTGCCGTTCACCGACCCCGACACGCCCGACGTGGACGCCTTCCTGGCGCATCTGGCCCGGACCGCGGACGCGGGCCTGGTGCCCGCGGTGAACATGGACACCGGGTTCGGACCGACGCTGACCGGCGAGGCGCGCGCCGAGCTGCTGCGCCTCGCCCGGGCCGCGGTGGACGGCGAGCTGGTGGCGGGTGCGCACGTGGCCGACCTGCCCGGCGACCCGTTCGACGCCGACGCACTGTTCGCCGAGGTGGACCGTCTGCAGACCGCGGGGGCCACGCCGATCCTCTTCCCCTCCCACGGCCTCGCCGAGCTGACGGACGAGGAGGTGGTCGCGGCGTGGGCGGCGGTGGGGGAGCGCTGCGACCGGTTCCTGGGCTTCGAGCTCTCGTCGGAGTTCCACCCGGCCGGGCGCATCCTGGGTCTGGACGCGTACCGCGCCGTGCTCGACATCGCCACGTGCGCCGGCGCCAAGCACTCCTCGCTCGAGCGCGGACCCGAGTGGGACCGACTGCGCCTCCGGGACGAGGTCCGACCCGACTTCCTGGTGCTGACCGGCAACGACCTGGCCGTCGACATGGTCTGCTACGGCAGCGACTACCTGCTGGGCATCACCACGTTCGCGCCGGACCTGTTCGCCGAGCGCGACCGCCGCTGGGCCGACGGCGAGGAGTCGTTCCACCAGCTCAACGACGACCTCCAGTACCTGGGCCGGTTCGCCTTCCGCCGTCCCGTCCCCGCGTACAAGCACTCCGCCGCGCAGTTCCTGCGTCTGCGGGGTTGGATCGACTCGGACCAGACGCAGGCCGGCGCGCCCGAGCGCCCGGCCACCGACCTGCCGGTCCTGGCCGAGATCGCCGACCGCCTCGGCGTGCTGCCGGCATGAGGTCACCCCGATGAGCGCCCGGCGCCTGGAGTACCCCCAGATCAAGCAGTTCGCCTCGCCGTCCGAGCTCCGCGACCGGCTGGCCGCGCTCGGGCTCGACCTGCCGGTCGACGACGCCGTGGAGGCCGACGGCGAGCTGGCGCGCCCGCTGCACGTCGACGACGCCGCCCGTCCGCTCGACGTGCCGAACCGGTTCGCCATCCTGCCGATGGAGGGCTGGGACGGCGAGCGCGACGGTGCACCCAGCGAGCTGGTCCGCCGTCGGTGGCGGCGGTTCGGCTCCTCGGGAGCGGGCCTGATCTGGGGCGGCGAGGCCGCGGCCGTCCGCCCCGACGGACGGGCCAACCCGAACCAGCTGGTGATCGCGCCGCACACGGCCGAGGCGATCGGCGCGCTGCGGACGGAGCTGGTGGACGCCGCCGCCGAGACGGGGGTCGTCCCCGTCGTCGGGCTGCAGCTCACGCACTCGGGTCGGTGGTCGCGTCCCGACGGCGATCCGGCGCCACGCACCGCGCGCCTGGACCCGGTGCTCGACGACCGCGTGGGCGCGGGGGAGCGGACGCTCCTCTCCGACGACGAGCTCGACGACCTGGCCGCCACGTTCGTGGACGCCGCCGGCCTGGCCGCCGCTGCCGGGTTCGACTTCGTCGACGTGAAGGCGTGCCACGGCTACCTGGGCCACGAGCTGCTGATGGCGCGCGATCGGCCCGGCCGCTTCGGCGGCGACCTGGCGGGCCGCACCCGCTTCCTGCGCACGGTGGTGGCGGGCATCCGCGCCGAGCACCCGTCGCTCGCGATCGGCGTGCGGCTGAGCCTGTACGACCCGGGTCCGCTGCGGCCCGGCCCCGACGGCGTGGCCGAACCGGTCCCTGGCACGACCGAGGGCTTCGGCCCGGTCGGTCCCGACGGTCGTCCCGACCTCGCCGAGGCGGTGGAGGTGGTGCGCCTGCTCGGCGACGCCGGCGTGCGCATGATCTGCACCACCGCGTCCAGCCCGTACTGGGCGCCGGCCGTGCAGCGCCCTGCGTGGTTCCCGCCGTCGGACGGCGCACTGCCGGCACGCGACCCCCTCGTCGACACCGTCGTCATGCTCGAGGCGGCCCGGGACCTGCGGGCGGCCGCGCCGGCCGGGACGGTCGTGGTCGGCACCGGCTTCACCTACCTGCAGCAGCACCTGCCGCAGGTCGCCCAGGCGCTGGTCCGCGAGGGGTGGGTGGACTCGGTGGGCCTCGGACGGATGGTCCTCAGCTATCCCGAGCTGCCCGTCGACGTGCTCGCCGGTCGCAGCCTGCAGAGCCGCAAGGTGTGCCGGACGTTCTCGGACTGCACCACGGCCCCGCGCAACGGGTTGGTGTCGGGGTGCTATCCGCTCGATCCCTTCTACAAGGACCGACCCGAGCGCGTGGAGCTGGCGGCGGTGAAGCGCCGCATGCGGACGGGGTGACGGGCGGCTACTTGTAGCCCACCATGATCCGCTCCACCCACGACGCAGGGGCGGCGTTCATGAGCGTGCCGAGGTCCCAGTAGTCCCACCAGCGCGTGATCCTCCCGTCGTCGTCGAACTCGTGGATCGACACGAACGGGAGCACGACCTCGTCGCCGGTGTCCCACGTCCAGTGCTCACGGTGCTCGGTCACGACCGTGTTCCCCTGCGCCGTCACCGTCCAGCCCGGCACGTGCTCGTAGCCCACGAGCGGCTCGAGGCCGAGCCGCAGGCGCGCAGCCACCTCGGCCGGGCCGAACGCGCCGTCCTCGGGCGCGGGGACGTCCCGGTAGTTGCCGTCGGGCGTGAACCACGCACCGACGGCGTCGAAGTCGCGGCGGAAGAGGTCCTGCCAGAACTGCTCGACGAGCTCGGCGTTGCGGGCGGCGTGATCGGTCATGGCGCGGCACGGTAGCGCCGGTCGGTCCGCGAGCCCCGGCCCCCGTCGCCCACCTGCAATGATCCGGACGTGACCGACGAGGAGCCGGAGAAGGGGCGCGTCCGTCGGACGAGGGACCGGATCGACGACACGCGAGAGCGCGTCGGCGTCGTGGTGGACCGGGTGGTGGCGGCCCGTCCCGACGCCCCGATCGTCGACGCGGGCTTCGAGGTGTACGAGCGTGACTCGCGCATCGCCGGCGGCATGCTGGCGGGGGCGATCGCCTTCCGGCTCTTCCTGCTCCTGGTGCCGTTGCTGCTGATCCTGGTGGCCGGGCTGGGCTTCCTGCACACGAGCGACTCCGACCGGCGGGCGTCGACGGAGCTCGGGTTCTCGCAGGCGCTGGTGGACACGATGTCGACCGTGGGGGCGAACGCCGCCGACGGCCGTTGGATCACCTTGTGGATCGGACTGGTGGCGGCGGTGCTGGCGATCCGGACCCTCATCAAGTCGCTCCGCGTCGTGCACAACCTGGCGTGGGGGATGCAGCGCAAGGTCTCGGCCAACCAGCCCCTCGTGGTCCTCGCCGGCGTCGGGGTGGTCGTCCTGGTCCTGAGCTACACGGTGGCGGGCCAGTGGATCCGGGCGCGGACGCCGGGCGGTGGCGTGCTCGCCTCGGCGGTCATCGGCGCCGGGGGAGTGGCGGTGTGGCTGCTGGTCGAGATCCTGCTGCCCCGGCCCGACGACGTCCCGTGGACGGCGCTCGTCCCGGGAGCGGTCCTGGTGGGGGTGGCCACGCAGGCGCTGCACGCGGCCACGGTCTTCTACTTCGCAGGGCGCGTCGCCCGGATGTCGGAGACGTACGGGCCGCTCGGCGTCGCGATCGTGACCCTGTTGTGGCTGTACCTGCTCGGTCGGATGATCGTGGCCTCGGCGGTGCTCAACGCGTCGCTGTGGGATCGGCGCTCGCGGGGTGTGCCGACCTGGTCGCCCATCGACATGTCGCTGTTCCGCAGCGGTCGGTGACCTCCGGATGACCCGATCCGCCGGTTGACGGAGCGGTTCATACAATTTCGTACCGCCCGTCAGAAAAATGTTGAACGGGTCCTTGCTTTCGAGGGGCGTTCGCGACGAGAGTGACAGCTGTCTCGTTCGGGGGAGCGGGAGGTCGGGGCCCGGCTCGGGGTCCGACCCGGCTGTTACGGGGAGTTGTGGGTGATGAAGAGGTTCCGCGTCTACTTCGTCGCGCTCTTGGGGGCGTTGGCGCTGGCAGCAGGGGCATGTACGCCACCGACCACGGGAGGCGGGGGCAACCTCTCGCCCACCGCGGTGGCGAACGCGAACCCCACCTCCGGGCAGGCACCGCTGCTCGTGCAGTTCTCGTCCGCTGGCTCGGGTGACTCCGACGGCTTCGTCGACGACATCACCTGGGACTTCGGCGACGGCGGCACGTCCACGGCGCCCAATCCGGTCCACACGTACGTGACCGGCGGGGCGTTCAACGTCACGCTGACCGTGACCGACAACGGCGGCGCCACGGCCACGGCCACGCTGCTCATCAACGTGGAGCCGCCGGACAACTACCCGCCGACGGCGATCATCGGGGCGAACGCGACCACCGGCAAGGCGCCGCTGTCGGTCACGTTCGACTCGAGCGGCTCCACCGACGTGGACGGCACGATCGTCAGCCGCGAGTGGGACTTCGGCGACGGCTCCCCGACGTCGAACGACGTGGCCCCGACCCACTCCTACGCAGACCCCGGCCTCTACACGGCCTCCCTCACGGTCACCGACGACGCCGGCGAGTCCAACACCGACACGCTCGTGATCACCGTCGCCGCCAACCAGCCCCCGACGGCGGTCGCAGCGGGCACGGGCACCATCGGCAAGGTCCCGGTCACGGTGGCCTTCAGCTCCGAGGGCACCGACGACGCGGACGGCTCGGTCGTGTCGCTCGACTGGGACTTCGGCGACGGCTCGGCCCACTCGTCCGCCGCCTCGCCGATCCACACCTACACCACGCCGGGCACCTACACGGCCACGCTGACCGCGACCGACGACAACGGCGACACCGACACGGCGACCGTCGAGGTCACGGTCAACGCCAACCAGGCGCCGACCGCCGTGGCCAACGCCACTCCGGACAGCGGCAAGGCGCCGCTCGGTGTGGTCTTCTCGTCGGCCGGCTCCGTCGACAACGACGGCTCGATCGTCGCCTACGACTGGGACTTCGGCGACGGCACGCCCAACGACAGCTCGGCCAACCCGGCCCACCTGTACGCGGCGCAGGGCAACTACACGGCCACGCTGACCGTCACCGATGACGACGGCGTCCAGACCTCGGCATCCGTCGTGGTCACCGTCGCCGCCCCGAACGTGGCGCCCGCCGTGGTCGCCACCGCCGATCCGGCGTTCGGCAAGGCCCCGCTCGAGGTCGACTTCTCCTCGGCCGGCACCACCGACAGCGACGGCACGATCGTCTCCTACTCGTGGACCTTCGGCGACGGCTCGCCCGCCACGACCGACGAGAACCCGACGCACACCTACACCACGCCGGGCTCGTACACGGCGACGTTGACGGTGACCGACAACGACGGTGCGACCACGACGCAGCCCGTCACCGTCGACGTGCTCGCCAACGTGGCGCCGACCGCGCAGGCCACCGGCACCCCGCTGACCGGCAAGGAGCCGCTCGAGGTCGTCCTCGACGCCAGCGGCTCGACCGACCCCGACGGCACGATCGTGTCCTACGAGTGGGACTTCGGTGACGGCGAGACCGGCACCGGCGTCTCCCCGACCCACACCTACGAGCTGCCCGGGCCGTACACGGCGACCGTCACGGTCACCGACGACAACGGCGACTCGGACACCACCTCGGTGAACATCGTGGTGAACCCGAACCAGGCTCCGACGGCCGTGGCCAACGCCACCTCGTCGACGTCCGGCAACGCGCCGCTCACGGTGACCTTCGACGGCACCAACTCGAGCGATCCGGACGGCACGTTCACGCTCAGCTGGGACTTCGGCGACGGCTCCGACACCGAGACCGGTGACACTCCGTCGCACACGTTCACCGACGTCGGCACCTACACGGTGACCCTCACGGTGACCGACGACAACGGCGCCACGTCCACCGACACGATCACGATCACCGCCGAGGACCTGGTCCTGCGGGTCCGTGACGGCGGCAACGACGCCGGCACCGGCTCCGTCGACGATCCCTTCGACTCGATCGGCGCCGCCCTGGCGGCGGCCGTCGCCCGGGACAAGGTCGAGATCCAGGTCGCCGGTGGCGCCTACGACGGGTTCTCCGTGGTCGGCGGCATCGACGTGATCGGCGGCTACGACCAGAGCTTCGAGCTCGGCGGCGGTGACGGGGCGACCGAGGCGGTCGTCACCGGTGCGGCCGGTTCCGCCGGCGTCGTCGCCGACGGTCAGGCCACGCCGACCATCGTGAAGGGCCTCACCATCAACGGTGGTGGCGGCGTCAACGCCACGGGCGTCCTGGCCGCCAACGGCTCGGTGCTCACGCTGGACACCGTCGAGGTCGACAGCGGCGCCGCCAGCGGCGCGGGCTCCAGCGCCTATGGCGTGCGGGCGCTCTCCGGTGCGGACGTCACGATCCTCGGCTCCGACATCACGGCCCAGGACGGCGCCCAGGGTGCACAGGGCGCCCAGGGTGCCGCAGGAGCGAACAACGCAGCGAACGGCGTGGTCGGTTCGATGCCGGGCATCGGCAACTCCACCGGCGGCGCAGCCGTCGGCTCCGGCGCCAACGCCAGCGGCAAGGGCGCCGACGGCGTCGGCTCCATCTGCTGTGCCAGCGACGGTCGTGACGGCAGCGCCAGCGCAGGTGGAGCGGCCGGCGGCCTCAAGGGCACGAGC
>JAEXGP010000037.1 GCA_023450775.1 Actinomycetes bacterium
TCGCTGGCCGTGTGGTGCGCGGTGCGCATCGACCGCGACGGCACGGAGACCGGGCCCGGGACCGAGGCCGAGAACCCCACGGGCGTCGACCGGTGGGTGATCGGGCTGGGCGCCGCGGTGGTGGCCGCCGCCGTCGCCCGCCCCACGAACCTGGCCACCGGCGTGGTGCTCCTCGCCTGGGTCCTGTACCGGCGGCGCGAGCGGCTCGGCCAGACGGCGCTGTCGCTCGCCATCGGGGTCGCCGCCGCGGCGGGCGCGTTCCTGCTGGTGAGCTGGGCCCTGGTGGGCCGGGCGTTGCCCGACTACTACTCCGCCGGTCGCCTGGAGGTGGGCGGCTGGTTCGGCGAGGCGGTGCTCGCCAACTGGTGGAGCCCGAGCCGCGGTCTGCTCCTGGCGTCACCCGTGCTGGTGCTCGCCGTGCCCGGCGCGGTCCTGGCGTGGCGCGACCGCGAGCGGAGGTCGCTCGTCGTGGCGCTGTGGGCGTCCGTCGCGGCGGTGACCGTGTCCGTGTCGGCGTTCCCGCAGTGGTGGGCCGGCCACGCCATCGGTCCGCGGTTCATGACCGAGGCGGTCCCGCAGCTGTTCGTGCTGTCGCTGCCGGCCGCGGACCGGGTGTTCGACCTCTCACGGCTCCGTGCCGGCGTCGAGCACCGGGGCCGTGCCGTGGCCGCGGCGGTCGTGGTCGTCCTGCTCGCCGCGTGGTCGATCGGCTACCACGCCGTCGGTTCGGTGGCGGGTGCCGCCGGCTGCTGGAACGTGTACCCGACCGATGTGGACGACGATCCGGGCCGGGTGTGGTCGGTGGTCGACGCCCAGGTGCTGGAGCCGCTGCACCGCGTCCTCGACGCCGATCGGCGTGCGGCGCAGGACGCCGTCTGCTGAACCCCTCGGCATCTGTGGGTCCCAGCGGACGATCCTTGTCCGGGCGCGACCCCTATATGCCGGAGCCGAGGTGGTGCCAGGCGAGGGCCAGGGCGTTCACGCCCCGCCCGGTGACCGGGTCGCCCACGGCGGTCTGCTCCGAGACCAGCACGGGGTCCCAGCCGACCCTGCGTCCCACCTGACGCCGCACCTTGAGCGGCGGGGGCACGAGCCGCCCGACGTTGCCGCCGACGGCGTCCGTGACCGCCACCTCGCCGACCGAGTAGGTGGCGTGGGCCACGCTCATGCCGTCGACGACGGCCACCAACCGCCGCGCGTCCGGACCCTCGGTGACGATCGACGCGAGCTCGGTCCCGTCGCCGGAGCGCAGCCGCGCCACCGCCGCCGGTCGATCGGGTGCGACCGAGATCACGCCGCCCGTCGCGAGGTGCAGCACGTCGGACCGGTCGTCGGGGGTGGGGCCGGCGAGCTCGAGCACGAACGTCCCCAGCCACGAGCCGGTGCCGTCGTGGACCGACCACGTGGGGTGCAGCTCGGTCAGGCCGCTCCGGCGGTGCCACAGCACCAGCGTGCCGGCGGTCATCGGGTCGTCGCCGCCGATCGCGCCGGCGTGGCACGCCTGCAGCACGGCCCGGTGCTCGTCGGGCGTCGGATCGGCGCGCGGCCATCGGGGTGCGCCGGGCGTGAGGCCGTCGGGGTCGAAGCTCTGGACGCCGTCGTCGACGACGGCCGCGGCCCACGTGCGGCCGGTCCACCATCGCAGCTGGTGCCGGCCGGTCGGATCGGCGTACCAGCCCTCGGGCGTCCGGCTCACGTCGGGACCGTCCTCAACCGTGGACGGCGCCGACGACGAGCTCGGCGACCGGGTCGGGGTGCGTGATCGGCGCCAGGTGCCCGGTCGGCAGCTCGACGACCCGGGCCGGACGCGCCAGCCGCTCCACCATCTCGCGCTGCAGGTCCGCCGGGATCGGACGGTCGTGCAGCGTGAGCAGGTAGGTCACCGGCACCTCGGGGTCCACCCGCGACCAGCGGACCGGCTGGAAGTAGTGGTGCACGCCGTCGGGCACCGACCGGACCGGGTCGACCACGAATGCGAGCGTGTCGTCGTCGAGCGGCTCGCCGCCGGTGGAGGTCCGGAACGGCTCCGGGTCGTCGGGTGGACCCGGCAGCGTGAGCGGCGCGTCGTCGGGCCCGAGCGACCCGACCACGGCCCGCAGACGCTCCCCGTGGCGAGGCTGCATGCAGTCCGCCCCGTCGCCGCCCTCGGGCGGCACGAGCGCCGCCACCAGCACGATGGCGCGCACCTGCGGCGCCAGGGCCTCGGCCACGCCGGGCACGACGAGCCCGCCCGACGAGTGCGCCACGAGCACCACCGGCCCGTCGGGCGCCGCGGCGCGCACGTCGGTCACCACCGAGGTCACCTCGTCCTCGACGGTGATCGTCCCGAGGTCCGCGGGGTGCTCACCCCGCCCGGGCAGGTCGACCGCGAGCGCGCGACCGTGCGGGTCGAGCCGGTCCAGCGCCGCCACCGTCCGGTCCCAGAACCGGCCGGTCGCCCCGCCGCCGTGGACGAGCACGTAGGTCGTCATGGCCGACTGCCTACCAGTCGAGCTCGTCGCAGCCCCGGTGGTCCTCGGGTTCGACCTGCAGCGTGGCGTGGTGGATGCCGTGGCCCTCGGCCAGGAGCACGCGGGCCTGGTCGAGGACCGAGTGGTGATCGGCGGTGCCGGTCACCATGACGTGGGCGGTCAGCACGTCCATGTCCGAGGTGAGCGTCCACACGTGGAGGTCGTGGACGCCGACCACGTCGGGGATGCCCTCGAGCGCCGTGGTCACCGCGTCCAGGTCCACGTTCGCGGGGGCCGCCTGCACCAGCACCCGCAGCGCGCTGGCCGCCAGGCGGATGGAGCGGGGCACGATCCACACGGCGATCGCCAGACCGATCCACGCGTCGACGACGGTCGCCCCGGTGACGATGATGACGGCGCCGCCGGCGACCACGCCCACCGAGCCGACCGTGTCGGCGAGGACCTCGAGCCGGGCGCCCTCCGCGGCGAGCGACCCGCCGCCCGACAGCAGCCGCAGCGCCAGCAGGTTGGTGGCGAGGCCGACCAGGCCGACGACCAGCACCGGCCAGCCGGGGACCTCGGGCGGGTCCTGGATGCGCTCGACGGCCTCGTAGAGCGCCCAGGCCGCGACCGCGAGCAGGAGCACGGCGTTGGCGAGCGCGGACAGCACCTCGAGCCGGTAGAGGCCGAACGTGCGCTCCGGCCGGCGGGACCTCGTCGCGAGGATGACGGCTGCCAGCGCGAGTGCGATGCCCAGTCCGTCGGTCAGCACGTGGGCGGAATCGGTCAGCAGCGCCAGCGATCCGGTCGCGAACCCCACGACGACCTGGACGACGAACGTGAACAGGCTGAGTCCGAGCGCGAGCGTGAGCGGCCGCTTGGCCGCCTCGCCGCTGCGGGCCAGCGCGGAGCCGTGGTTGTGCCCCGACCCGCCGTGGGAGTGCCCGTGCGAGTGGTCGTGGGCGTCGTCGCTGGTTCCCATCCGTTCCCATTGTGTCAACTCCCGGTGCCGGACGTGTGCGGGCTACCGTCGGCCCCCGATGAGCAGCGGCCCGGTCGGAGGACACGTGTCCGCCCGGTCCACGGTCGCCGTGGTGCCGGTGCGGGAGGGCACGCTCCCTGCGGGAGCGGCCGACGCGGTGCGCGCCGCGGGCGGGGTCGCGCTCCTGGTC
>JAEXGP010000095.1 GCA_023450775.1 Actinomycetes bacterium
ACCCGGCTGTGACCGCCGCCGCGGCGCGCCTGTCCGAGCACCTCGCTCCCGGACTCGAGCGCCTCGCGTCCTGGGCGGGGGAGCCGCTCCCGGCGGCGGGCTGATCGCCGCCGCGCGGGTCGGCAGCGGCGCCGCCACCGCCCGAGGAGCCGCGCCGCTCAGCCGAGGTAGGCGGCGATCACGGCGGGATCGTCCCGCACCTCGGCGGGCGTGCCCGAGGCGATGACCCTGCCGAGGTCCAGCACCGTGATCCGGGAGCTCAGCCCCATCACGAACGGCACGTCGTGCTCGACCAGCAGCACCCCGCAGCGGGCGTCGGCGACGACGTCGCGGATCGCCTCGCCCATGAGCTCGGTCTCGGCCTCGCCGAGTCCGGACGTCGGCTCGTCGAGCAGCAGGACGGTCGGGTCCGCGATCAGCGCGCGGGCGAGCTCGACCATGCGCGCCGCCCCGATCGGGAGCGACCCCGCAGGGAGGTCCCGGATGGGCGCGAGGTGGCAGCGCTCGAGGACCTCGTCGACGCGGGCGTCCACGGTGGCGGCGTTGCGCCGTGGCGACGCACCGAGCAGGTCCAGCAGCACGCCGCCCCGGCGGCGGTCACCCTCGAGCGCGGTGCGCAGGTTGTCGGACACGGTGAGCGCGCCGAACACCTGCTGGCGCTGGAACGTACGCCGGAGACCGTTGCGGGCCCGCCACGCCGCGGAGCGATCGGAGACGTCGCGGCCCGACATCCGGACCGCCCCGGCCGAAGGCCGGCGGACGCCGGAGATGATGTCGAACAGCGTGGTCTTGCCCGCGCCGTTGGGTCCGATCACGCCGTGGACCTCGCCCGGGAGCAGGTCCAGCGACACGTCGTCCAGCGCCACCACGCCGCCGTAGCGCATCGTGGCCCCGGCGACCTCGACCACGGGTGTCAGGTCGGTGCCGGCCGAAGGGGTCGCCGTCGCCGTCATCGCCGCACCTCCAGGTACGAGTCCGCCACCGTCGACAGGTCGACGTCGCCGGCGGCGCCGGCCCACGACGTCCGACCCCGGGACATCAGCACCACCGAGTCCGCGAGCTCGAGCACGTGGGTCGCCTTCTCCTCGACCAGCACCACGGCGGTGCCGGCGTCGCGCAGCTCGCGGAACACGGCGAAGATCTGCTCGACGACCAGTGGGGCGAGCCCCAGGCTCGGCTCGTCGGCGAGGAGCACCGATGGTGGATGCACGGTCACCGGGGCGAGGGCCAGCATCTGCTGCTCGCCGCCGGACAGGCTCCCGGCCTCCAGATCGCGTCGCTCCTCCAGCTGCGGGAAGCGCTCGTAGGCCTGCGCCCGGTCCGTCGGCTCGGGCAGGCTCAGCGCCAGGTTCTCGGCGACCGTCAGGCCCGGGAAGACGCCTCGGCTCTCGGGCGCGAAGGCGATGCCCTCGGCGGTCCGCCGGTGAGCTGGTCGGTCGGTGACGTCGGTGCCCTCGAGCACCACGCTGCCGCCGGTGGCCGCGACCG
Source organism: Actinomycetes bacterium (assembly GCA_023450775.1). Taxonomy (GTDB): domain Bacteria; phylum Actinomycetota; class Acidimicrobiia; order Acidimicrobiales; family Microtrichaceae; genus Dermatobacter. The sequence goes on from JAEXGP010000095.1 coordinate 1,489, forward strand.
TGCCGGCGACCGCCGCGCACAGCGTGGACTTGCCTGCGCCGTTGGCGCCGAGGAGCACGGTGATCTCGCCGCGGTGCGCGACCAGGTCGACGCCGTGCAGCACCTCGACCTCGCCGTAGCCGGCGGTGAGCCCCTCGACCCGGAGCGCGGCCGGCACGTCGGGTCGCTCCGGCGCTGCGACCGCGGCGGCCGCGCGGACCGGTTCGGCCGGGGTGGTGGCGTCGTCGAGCTCGGGCGGCACCTCCTCGACGGGCTGGCGGCGACGGCGGAACGCGGTGAGCGCGCTGAGCACGCCGTCGGGGGAGCTCGCGAGCTGGATGGCGCCGAGGCCGAAGAAGATCTGCTCGATGCGCGCGGAGTCGGTGAACGTGTGGATGAGCTCGGGGCTCAGCACGAACACGAACGCCGCGAGGAGCGCGCCGGCGGGCCGGCGGATGCCCATCAGCACCACGATCGCCAGCCAGGTGAGGCTGAGCTGCGCGGGCACGCTGTCGGCCGTGACGCTGCGGTTGACCACCGCGAGCAGGATCCCGCCGAAGCCGGCGATCGCGGCCGAGACCGCGAAGACCCGCAGCTTGGCCCGGGCCGCGGAGAGGCCGACCGAGCCGGCGGCGGCCTCGCTCGAGCGGACCGCCAGCATCGCCCGCCCGGAGGGCGAGCTGCGCAGGTTGGAGATGAGCCACACCACCAGCAGCACGCACGCCACGAGCACGACGCCCAACGTCCGGTCGTCGCCCAGGTCGATGGGGCCGATCGTCTGGCGCGCGATCGTCCAGCCGTAGGTGCGGTTGGTCAGCGTCGGCCACGCGAACAGCACGGTCTCGCCGATCAGCGCCAACGCCAGCGTGGACAGCGCGAGGGCGAGCCCGCCGAGCCGGAGGGCGGGGAGCGCGAACAGCGCACCGAGCGCCGCCGCGGCGAGCACGCCGATGACCAGGGCGGGCGCGAAGCCGACCCCCTGGCTGAGCAACCGGCCCATCAGCAGCGAGGCGAACAGCACGAACGTGGCCTGGGCCAGGCTGACCATGCCGCCGATGCCGGTGACGACCACGAAGCTCAAGAAGATCACGGCCATGGCGAGGCCCTTGTTGGTCAGCCCGAGCCAGTACGGGTCGACCACCTGGACGACCACGCAGAGGGCGACGGCGACGACGGCCCACGGCAGCGTCCGCCGCCAGCGGGGCAGGAGTTGCACGGGGTCGGCCGGCGCGACCTCGGCGACCTGGCCGGCCACCCGCGAACGGTTGCGCCCCAGCAGGAAGAGCCCGGCGAACAGCAGCACGTACGGCACGGCGGACGACAGGCCGCTGATGTCCTCGGCGATGTGGACGTAGCCGGCGAAGAAGCTCTGGGCCAGGCCCAGCAGGATCCCGCCGAGGAAGGCGAGAGGGATCGAGCGCAGCCCGCCCAGGACCGCGGCGCCGGCGGCGACCACGAGGATCGCCGTGTACGACGACGGCGTGAGGCTGAAGAAGGCGGCGCCACCGATGCCGGCGAGCCCGGCCATGGCGAAGCTCAGCGCGTAGGAGATCCGCGACACGCCGGCGGCGTCGACGCCGCGCGTCTCGGCGAGCGAGCGGCGGTCGACCGTGGCCCGCATCCGCAGGCCCAGGCGCGTGCGGCGCAGGAGGAACCAGAGGCCCCCGGCGGCGACGACCGCGATGACGAGTGCGATCACCTGGTTGGAGTCGATGACGGCCGGGCCGATCGACCACGTCACCTTGGGCGACGGTCCCAGGCCCGGGGGGAACAGGATGTTGTCGCCCCGGGGGATGTCGACCCCGAACGTGTCGACCGCCGTCTCCACCACGAACAGCGCGATCGCCGGCAGTGCGATCGACAGGCCGATCGTCGCCACGATCTTGGTCGAGTCCTCGGCATCGGCCAGCTTGCGGAAGACCAATGCGTAGACGGCGAGCCCGAGGCCCGGGGCCAGCAGCAGCACCGAGACGACGACGGCGGGCACGATGCCCCAGCCGAGCCCCTGGGTCAGCTCGTAGAAGCAGAGCGTGACGACGAAGGCCACGGCCCCCTGGGCGAAGTTGAACACCCGGGACGTGGTGTAGGTGAGCACCAGGCCCACCGCCACGAGCGAGTAGACGGCGCCCGAGACGGCGCCTCCGATGAGCAGTGCGACGAACTTGTCCATGTGCGTCGGTCCCGTTGGTGGGGAAGGGTGGGCCGGGACGCCCAGGGGGTGGCGTCCCGGCCCACAGGGAGGATCAGCTGGACGGGACCTGGTCGATCGGCAGGTTCTCGAAGCACTCGATCGGCTTGACCGGGACGTACGTGGCGTTCTCGATCTTCACCAGGGCCGAGCACGGGGCGGGCTCGCTGTGGCCGGCGGGGAACTCGATCGGGCCCAGGCCCGCCGGGTCGCCCTCGGGCTCGTAGCCCCAGCCGCCGTTGATGACCTCGCCGAAGCGATCGGCGGTGAGGTTCTCGCCGACGCCGTCGAGCATCTGCACGAACACGTCCGCCATCCAGTAGGTCAGGGCGCCGCCGAGGGTGATCTGGGCTCCGGGCTCGACGGCCTCGAAGTCCTTCTTCATCTGCTCGATGGCGGAGCCGCCGAACTCGGTCGGCAGGAACTGCGTGCTGACGTAGCTGCCCTCGAGCGCCTTGGCGGTGTCGGGGCTCTGCTCGAGCAGGCCCGGCACGTAGGTGATGTAGTTCAGCGTCTCGCCCTCGAACCCGGCGCTGCGCAGGCCGGCGGTGATGCCGACGGTGTTGGCGAACAGGCTGTTGAAGACGACCAGGTCGGGCGCCTTGCCGTCGTTCGACGTCATCACGTCCTGGACGAACGGCGTGTAGTCGACCTGCTCCGACGTGGGGACGTTCGGCTTGGCGTAGACGACCTTGGCGCCCTCGGCCTTGAACGCGCCCTCGACCGTCTTCAGGCCCTCGGTGGAGTTGGCGGTGTCGTCGCTGACGATGGCCACCGTGGCCCCCTCGCCGACGACGCCCATGATCTGCGCGGCGAGCGAGGTGTTGACGAGCTTCGCCCCCGGCGGCTGGATGCAGCCGTTGAAGCCGAACCCGTAGGAGTCGGGTGCGCCGCACTGGCCGGGCATGAAGCCCCAACCCACCGACGGCACCTTCTCCGAGTTCAGGAAGTCCGACGACGCGGGCAGGAAGCCGGCCCCGAGCATCGGGACGACGGCGAACACCTCGTCCTGCTGGACGGCCTTCTTGACCAGATCCAGGTTCTTGGCGCCGTCCTCGTTGTCGTCGGCGGTGCCCAGGTAGTTGATCTGGCGTCCGTGGACGCCGCCCTCGCGGTTGGCGCGCTCGAAGCGGGCCTTGGCGCCGAGGTCCGCACCCGGGTAGCCGCCGCCCGCGCTGGTGAGCGGCGCGATGCCCTGGACCGTGATCTCGGTGTCGGTCACGCCGCGGGTCTCCCCGGACGACGAGCTCGACCCGCCGCTGGACGACGAGTCCTTCTCGGACTCGCCGCAGCCGGCGACGATGGCCGCGACCGCGACCAGGACCGCGGCCACTCGGACCGCTCGCATTGACTTCATCGATGACCCCCAAGGTCGTGCATGTGTGTCGTTCCCCCTCGCGGTGGACCTGTGTCGGGACCGCAGTGGCAGCGTCGGGGACGTGGGCTAACGAACGGACGTTAGGAGTCCGGTCCCGCATCCCCCACGCACTGCGCCGCGGTACCCGTGTCGGCAGTATGCCCCTTGTCATCGAACCAAACAAGTGTTAGCAAGTATGACCACACGGAGGGGACCGAGATCGAAGGGGGTGCGCCCATGGCGCTTGGAGGACCAGCAGGGGCAGGGGGCCGGTGGCCCGCCGCCGGCGGCTACGAGGACAAGGTCGCGCTCGTCACGGGGGCGGCCGGCGGCATCGGTCGCGCCACCGCGCGGCTGTTCGCAGCCCGCGGCGCCAAGGTGGCGGTCGCCGACATCGACCTGACCGGCGCCGAGGAGACCACGAAGCTGATCGAGGCCGACGGCGGCGAGGCGCTCGCCGTGCAGGTCGACGTCGCCGACGCCGGATCGGTCGAGGCCATGGTCCGCGCCACGGTCGACGCCTTCGGCCGGCTCGACGTGGCCCACAACAACGCCGGGGTGATGGGCGCCAACTCGCCGATCGACGAGATGTCCGACGACGTCTGGCGTCGCGGCATCGACATCATGCTGTCGGGCGTCTTCTACTGCATGAAGCACGAGATCCCGGCCATGCTCGCCGGAGGCGGCGGGGCCATCGTCAACACCTCGTCGGGCGCCGGTCTCATCGGCGTGCCCGGCCACGCCAACTACGTGGCGGCCAAGCACGGCGTGATCGGCCTCACCAAGGCGGCGGCGCTCGAGAACATCACGCGCGGCATCCGCATCAACGCCATCGCGCCGGGCACCGCCCGCAGCCGCATGGTGGACGAGTGGCTGGACGGCAGCGCCGAGGCCGAGGCCCAGGTCGCCGGACTGCATCCGATCGGTCGCATCGCAGAACCTGAGGAGATCGCCGAGGCGGTCGTCTGGCTGGCGTCCGACGCCGCCTCGTTCGTCGTCGGCACCACCGTCGCGGTCGACGGTGGCTACACCATCCCGTGATCGGAGGACCGAGATGACCGATGCACCCACGACCGGCTCGGATCCGGGCCTGCGTCCGGAGCTCCTCGACAAGGTCGAGATCCAGGAGGTCCTGAGCCGCTACGCCAACGCCGTCGACGCCCGCGACTGGGATGCGCTCGAGCGCGTCTTCGTCCCCGGCAGCGTCGTCGACTTCACGAACAACGGCGGCGTCCGCGACACGTACCCGGCGATCGTCGACTACCTCCGGGAGTCGCTGTCGATCTTCGCCGCCGTGCAGCACTACATGACGAACGTCGTGATCGACGTGGACGGCGACCGTGCGACGGCGCGCAACTACGTGTTCACGCAGATGATCACGCTGGGCGACGGCGACGAGTCGATCCTGTCCGACGGCGGCTTCTACGACTCGACGTTCGTGCGCACCCCCGACGGCTGGCGCCTCGAGAGCTACGTGGCGTCGCTCGTGTGGCTCGACGGGCAGTGGCCCGACGGGGTGCCCCGCCCGGCCTGGTGGGGTGTGTCCTCTGACCGCTTCGGGGCGCCCTCGGCATGACCTCGTTGGACGGCTACACGGCGCTGATCAGCGGCGGCGCCCGCGGACAGGGCGAGGCCGAGGCGCGCCTGTTCGTCGAGCGCGGCGCCGCCGTGGTGATCGGCGACGTCCTGGTGGACGAGGGCACGGCCCTGGCCGAGTCGCTGGGCGACGCCGCGCACTTCGTCGAGCTGGACGTCACGAGCGCCGCCGACTGGGCCGCGGCCGTGGCCGCGGCCCGCGACCGCTTCGGCGCGCTGGACGCGCTCGTCAACAACGCCGGCATCTGCCTGACCGGGATGATCGAGCGGATGCCGCAGGAGGACTTCGAGGCCGTGCTGCGGGTCAACCTGCTCGGCTGCTTCCTGGGCATGCAGAGCGCGATCCCGGCTCTCCGGGAGGCCGACCGCGGCAGCACGATCACGAACATCTCGTCGACCGCCGGGTTCGAGGGCGTCCCGGGCGTGTCCGCCTACGTGGCGTCCAAGTTCGCGATCCGCGGCATCACCAAGTCGGCCGCGATCGAGCTCGGGCGTGACGGGATCCGCGTGAACAGCGTGCATCCCGGGACGATCGACACGCCGATGGTGAGCTCGCCCGAGTTCGACTCGGTGGACAAGGACGCCGTGTTCGCCGCGCTGCCGGTGCCCCGCATCGGACGGCCGTCGGAGGTGGCCGAGATGGTCTGCTTCCTGGCGTCGCCGGCGGCGTCGTACTGCACCGGGGCCGAGTTCCTGGTCGACGGAGGAGCCATGGCCGGCGACCCGATGGCGATCGACGGATGAGGCACATGACGTGCGGGATGATCATGGGAGCCGGCCGGCGCCCGACGGAGCGCCGCCGGGCGGCGCAGGAGGGGAGGAGCGCGAGGTGAGCGAGGACCGCGAAGCGATCAGGGCGCTGATCCACGCGTACGCCGATCGGATCGACGACGGCGACCTGGAGGGCGTGGCGGACCTGTTCGCCGACGCCACCGTGGTCGCGGGCGACGGCAGCGAGTTCCGGGGCCGGGACACGCTGCTCGACCTGTGGCGCAACGCCGTGATCACCTACGACGGCGGCCGGACCGACGTCTGCCACGTGATCTCGAACGTGACGATCACGATCGACGACGACGGCGACTCGGCGTCCGCCAGCAGCTACGCCACCGTGTTCCAGGCCCGGCCGGGCTTCGAGCTGCGGCCGATCGCCGTCAGCCGCCACCGCGACCGCTTCCGCAAGGTCGACGGTCGGTGGCGGTTCGAGGAGCGCCGGGACCGCCAGGTGCTGACCGGCGACCTGCGCAACCACATGAACGGCGCTCCGGCACCCGCGGGTGCGGAGGGCGCCTCGTGAACGCCCCGGTGTCACGACGGGTCGAGATCCAGCAGGTCGCGCGGCGCCAGATCGCCGAGCGCGGCTACACGCAGACGTCGGTGCGCGACATCGCGGAGTCGGTCGGCCTGCTCGCCGGCAGCCTCTACTCGCACTTCCGCTCGAAGGCCGAGATGGTGCACGAGATCGTGCGGGGGTTCTACGACGAGCTCCTGCCGGCGCAGCGCGCGGTCCTGGCCGCCGACGCGCCCGGCGCCGTCCGCTACCACCAGATGGTGGCGGTCGTCTTCGACATCTGCGCCGCGCACCGCGAGGAGCTGACGATCCTGCACTACGACTGGTCGACGCTCTCCTCGCTGCCCGAGCTGCAGGACGTCAAGGAGCAGAGCCTCGAGACGCTCGACCTCTGGCTCGAGGTGCTCGACGCCGGCCGGGTCGACGGTTCGATCCTGTCCACGGTCGACCCCGAGGTGATGGTCCGGGTCACCACCAGCTCGATCCACGCGCTGCTCGACACCGTCCGGTACTCGGACCGACCGCTGCCCGCGGCGGCGGACCTGGCGCACCAGCGCGCCGCGCTCCAGCACGCGCTGCTCGGCGGCGTGGCCACCGACCGCTCGCTCGCGCCCGCCCCGGCCCGCAACCCGGAGCGCCCTGCGGTCGCCGGGGAGCCCACATGACCGCGGTCGCCTCACCGTCGGGGCGCTTCGCCTCCGACGTGCCCACGCCGGACGAGCTCGAGGAGCTGTTCGACGAGCTGTCGAACTGGGGTCGCTGGGACGACGGGGACGACCGCGGCGCGCTCGCGTTGATCACCGACGCGCACCGCGCCCACGCCGCCACCCTCGTCCGCAGCGGTCGCACCGTGTCGCTCGCGCACGATCTGCCGGTGCGCCCGTCGGCCGAGACGCCGCACCCCGCACAGCACCACATGCTGCGCAGCGGTGACGCCATCGACACGACGGGTGTGCAGGGCTACGAGGCGTGCCACGACTTCGTCGGGACGTCCGTCCACGGCATGGGCCTCACCCACATCGACGCGCTCTGCCACATGTTCGTGCGCGGCCGGATGTTCAACGGTCTCGGCCCGGAGCACGTGCTCAGCACCGGCGCGCTCCGCAACACGATCCTGGACGCGGCCGAGGGCATCGTGGGTCGCGGGGTCCTGCTCGACGTGCCGGCGGTCCGGGGCGTCGAGCACCTCGACGGCGGTGAGCTCGTGCTGCTCGCCGACCTGGAGGCCGCCGAGCGCGCCGCCGGGCTCGAGGTGGGCCCCGGCGACCTGCTGCTCGTCGGCACCGGACGGGACGTCCGGCGCGCCGCCGCGGGCGGCATCGATCCGGTCGGCGACGGGCTCGCCGGCCTGCAC
>JAEXGP010000126.1 GCA_023450775.1 Actinomycetes bacterium
CAGGCGCCGGGCAGTAGGCGCCGACGACCACGGTGATCTCGGGCGTCGCGCCGATCAGGTCGGGGTCGGTGCTCGTCGCGGCAGGGCCGAGCGTGATCTCGATGCCGGAACGGTGCGACACCTCCTCGGCCGCCGCCACCACGTCGGCGGTCGGCGCGGCCGCCGAAGGGTGGATGCGGAGCACGAACCGCTTCGATGGAGCCCACCCCGTCAGCCGGTAGCCCGCGGCGCCGTCCGACGTCGCGCCGTCGCTCGGTCCCCACGGGCCGGTCGAGGCCGGTGCCCCGGCACACGAGGCGAGCGGCATCAGGGCCGCGAGGATCAGGACCGCCGGCACGAACCGGGCGGTCGGGGGTGGCTGCATGCTCGGTCAGTCCTTCCGCTGGACCGAGGTGGTCGGTGCGTGACCCCCTCCTGTTGAGCGCGATGATCCCGATTGCTCAGCGCCGGGAACAACGGGTAGGTCGGGCGGTTGACCCGTCCGTGGTCCGCCCGTCCCGGGATGGGCCGAACACCCCACCGATCATCCCGGTCCGTTGGCCCGGGACACCGACACCGAGGAACACGACATGTCGCTCGACGCCGACCTCAAGGCTCTCGCCCAGGGCAAGAACTTCGCTGCGCTCACCACGCTCATGCCCGACGGCCAACCGCAGACCCAGATCATGTGGGTCGGCGCGACCGACGACCAGCTGATCATCAACACGACGGTGGACCGCCAGAAGTTCCGCAACGTCCAGGCTGACCCCCGGGTGACCGTCACCGTCTTCGAGGCCGACAACCCGTACCGCTACGTCGAGGCCCGCGGCGTCGTGGCCAGCACCCAGGACGGGCCGCCGGCCGCCGACAGCATCAACGAGCTGTCCGAGAAGTACACCGGTGGCCCCTACGGCATGGGTCCCACCGACGTCCGGGTGATCCTGTTCATCGACGTCCAGCGGGTCCACAAGAGCGGGTTCTGACCGCTGCCGGTGCGGGCGCCGGCGGTCAGGGGATCGCGAACGGCTCGAAGCCGGGCGCGACCAGCGGCCATGGCCGCACCTGTTCGAGCACCTCGGCCACGCCGAGCGCCAAGCCGTCGGCCCACCGCGGCGCGACCAGCTGCAACCCCATCGGCACCCCGTCCTCACCGAGCCCCATCGGCACGCTGAGGGCGGGGTGTCCGGTGAGGTTGAGGTCGGGCGTGTTCACGGCGATCGTCGGGTCGCCCCGCACCGAGCCGGCGTCCGTGGGAGTCGGACCCTCGGGTGGCCAGCCCTGCACGTTCAACGTCGGCAGGGCCAGCACGCCGTCTGGTCCGATGGCCGCGTCGATCCGAGCCGCCAGGTCGTGGCGCCGGCGGTTGGCCGCCAGGTAGTCCGCGGTGGACACCGACATGCCCACGCGCAGCATCTCCTGGAGCGAGTCGTCGAACGTGTCCCACCGCTCTCGCTCGTCGGCCAGGCTGTGCGCCAGCTCGCACGTGGCGATGACGTACCAGTCGCCCAGGCTCTGGTTGTCGCTCGGCGCTGCGATCCGCTCGACCTCCATCCCCGCCGCAGCCAGCGCGTCGAGCGACGCCTCGTAGGCGCCTTCCACCACGGGGTCGACGTCGGCCCGGAACGTCCGGCACGCCAGCACCCGGCGGGGCCGGGTCGGCGTGAACTGACCGGGCGCCGTGGGCGCGGACAGCCAGTCGCCGGCGGCCGGTCCGGCGACCACCTGGGCCTGGTAGGCCACGTCGGCGACCGTGTGGCCGGTGACGCCCTGGGTCGACAGCTCCATCCAGCGGGGCAGCACGTTGCGCCCGATCGATCCGGTGGTGGGCTTGAGCCCGACCAACCCGCACAGGGCGGCGGGGATGCGCACGCTGCCGCCGCCGTCGGACGTGGTGGCGATCGGCACGAAGCCGGCGGCGAGCGCGGCGGTCGATCCGCCGCTGGAACCGCCGGGCGAGACGTCGGTGTTCCACGGGTTGCGAGTGGCGCCGAACAGCAGGTTGGACGTGAACGGTGCGTGGCCGAAGGCCGGCGAGTTCGTCCGTCCGACGACGATCGCGCCCGCCTCCCGCAACCGGGCGACGACCACGTCGTCGACGTCGTCGACCGGCGCGTCGGCGTGCATCGTGACGCCGTAGGTGGTGACCGATCCCCTGCAACGCGCCATGTCCTTGACGAGCACGGGGAGCCCGGCGAGCGCGCCCGAGCCGTCGTGTGCGGCCGCGTCGCGGCGTGCGGATTCGGCCTCCAGCCGGACGACGGCGCCGATCGATCCGTCGCCGGCCTCGATCCTGCGGATCGCCTCGTCGACCAGCTCGAGTGGGGTGACGGCGCCGCTGCGCACGGCCTGGGACAGCTCGCTCAGCATCGGGCCGACGCTACCGACCCCGAGGGAACGGAGACGGCGGCCTTGCGGATTCACGATGCTGTCTCTAGGTTGTTCGGTATGCCTAACTCATGGGAACCGGGGGAACGGTCGTCGGTCGAGGCGCGCCGCGTGCCCAGGTCCGTGCTCCGAGAGGCGCTCGCGCTCGTCCACACCGTGCCGGGAGCCCAGCTGCGGCTGGTGACCGAGCGGGGCGAGCTGCTGGTGGGCCGTGGTCCTGCCTGCGATCTCTCGCCGTGCGAGCTCCGGCAGGCCTTCCTCGCCGCGTCCGCACTCGGCGCGCCCGATTGCTTCCGGGCGGTGCACGACGTCGAGATCGGGGGTTCGCTGCGCGACGTCGGCGGCGGCATGTACGGGCTCTGGCCGAGCGACGGCTCGCCCGTCCAGCGTTGGTTCGCGACCACGCTGCACCCTGGCGACATCGTCGAGCTCGTCGAGGCCTGCGACCTGGATGTGGCCGACGACGCGATGAGCGCGGGCATCGCCACCGACACGCCGCTCGGCGTCTCCGCGGTCAACGTCTCGCCGTCGCAGACCCACTTCGCCGACCGTCTGGACGAGGTGGCGCGTTGGTTCCTGGACCGCTGCGTGGTGGAGGAGCTCGTGCAACAGGTCGAGGCGGCGGCCCTCACGCCCGGCAGTTGACCGGCTGACCCGTTTCGTTCCACCTTTTCGACGCTGCAGCGTCGAAGAGGTGGAACAG
>JAEXGP010000275.1 GCA_023450775.1 Actinomycetes bacterium
AACCGGCACCGCTCGGCGGTGGCCTGGCCGGCGGTCTCACCCGCCGGGTGCCCGGCGCCTCGCTCCAGGACAGCCCGTTGGGCCAGCCGGCACCGGAGCCCGTCCCGGAGCGGGACCGCTCGGCCGACGGCGTGCGCTCCATGCTGGCCGCCTTCCAGGGCGGCCGCAGCCGTGGCCGCAGCGGCGCCGTCGCCGTCGAGGAGCCGGCCACGGCCCTCGACGACCCGTCCACCCCGTCCCCGAACGATCCGTCCTCGCACTGGGCGGCCGACCACCGCGGCGTCGAGACGACGTCGGAACTGGAGGATCCCCGTGATCACTGACGTCAACGAGCAGGTGCAGCAGATCCCCTGGCTGCTGTCGCGCTTCGTCGAGCAGACCCCCGGTGTCAGCGACGCCGTGTGCGTCAGCTCGGACGGGCTCCTGATGGCGATGTCGACCGATCTGGACCGGGCCCGCGCCGACCAGTTCGCGGCCATCGCCGCCGGTCTGACCAGCCTGTCGCTGGGCGCGTCCCGGTGCTTCGGCTACGGCGAGGTCGACCAGGTCATGGTCGAGATGAGCACGGGCTTCCTGTTCGTCGCCTCGATCTCCGACGGCAGCTGCCTGGGCATCCTGTCCACCAAGGACGCGGACGTGGGCCTGGTCGGCTACGAGATGACGCTCCTGGTCGAGCGGTTCGGCACCGTGCTGACGCCGCAGGTCCGAGCCGGTCTCCGCAGCGTGCTCGCCGCCGGCTGAGCCGCTCCGCGCCGAGCCCTACCGACCTCAGCCCGACCGACCACAGCCCTATCGACCACACAGCCCCGACGACCAGAGGGAACGAGCGAGCCGACCATGTCCACCTGGGATGACCCCACGACCGGTGCGCCGCCGCCGGGCGGCGTCGCGCCCCGGGACCCGGACCTGGCCGCCGTCGAGGACGACGACGAGGAGGACGGCGAGCTCGTCCGCCCGTTCGTCATCACCGGCGGGCGGACCCGTCACGCCAGCGTGCACCTGCGGGTGGAGACGCTGGTCGTCGCGACGGGGAACGCGCACGATCGCCAGCTGCAGTTCGAGCACGCCCGCATCATCGGGATGTGCAACTCGCCGATCTCCGTCGCCGAGGTGGCGGCGCGCGTCGGCATCCCACTGGGCGTCGCCCAGATCCTGGCGGGCGACCTGGCGGAGGCCGGGCTCGTCCAGATCCACGAAGCACGACAGGCCGCAACGCCCGCACTCCTCCTGAGGATGATCGATGCAGTACGAGCCCTCTGACCACCCTCCCGCCCCCAGCGGCGGTACCGCAGGTGGCGTCCAGCCGACGGGCGGCGCGCCGCAGCCCGTCAAGATCCTCATCGCCGGCGGGTTCGGGGTGGGCAAGACCACGCTCGTGGGCGCGATCTCCGAGATCGAGCCGCTGACGACCGAGGCGACCATGACCGCGTACTCCGAGGCGGTGGACGACACGTCCAAGATCGACCGGAAGACGTCGACGACCGTGGCGATGGACTTCGGCCGCATCACCATCGACGCCGAGCTGATCCTCTACCTGTTCGGCACCCCCGGCCAGGAGCGCTTCTGGTTCATGTGGGACGACCTCGTCGACGGCGCCCTCGGGGCGGTCGTCCTGCTCGACACGCGACGCATCCAGGAGTGCTTCGCCGCGGTCGACTTCTTCGAGAGCCGAGGCGTGCCGTTCGTGGCCGTGGTGAACCAGTTCGACGACGCCGGCTCCTACGCCCTCGAGGAGGTGCGCGACGCGCTGGCGCTGCCGGCGCACGTGCCGTTGGTGCGGGCGGACGCGCGCTCGCGCGAGTCCGTGAAGATGGTGCTGATCGCCCTGCTCGAGCACCTCATGCAGCGGGCGATGGCGGACCAGCGGGCCGCGCAGCACGCCTGAGGCACTGCCCGGGCCCGCCCCGGTCGTCGCAGCCGGTCCGGCTGCCGCACCCGGTCCCGTCCGGCTGCCGCACCCGGTCCCGCGGGAGCGGGGGTCAGTCCGAGGAGCTGGACGTGCTCGTGGACGCCGTCGAGCTGGAGGACTCGCTCTTGGTGCTCGACGAGCTGTCGGCGGACGAGGAGCTCTCGCTCTTGGACCCGTCGCCGCCGCCCGAGGACGACTTCGACCGGGAACCGGAGTCGTTCTTGTAGAAGCCGGAGCCCTTGAACGCGATGCCGACGGGCGAGAAGACCTTGCGCAGGTCGCCACCGCACGACGGGCACTCCGTCAACGGATCGTCCGACATGGACTGCTGGATCTCGAACTCGTGGCCGCAGTCGCGGCAGCGGTACTCGTAGACGGGCATGGTGGCCGGATGGTACCGCAGCCCTCGGCGGGGTCCCCAGACGGGGGAGGGGCGACCCGAGGCCGTCCACAGGCCCCATATCCGACCCGGCCGGGCCGTCGCTAGGGAATCTTCCTCGGTCGGTTCCACTCGACCCGGCGGTACGATCGTCGGAGCCCCGATGGTCGGGGACACGGATCGCACAGCAACCGGGGAGCACACGATGAGTCGTGTCACCAAGGCCGTCATCCCGGCGGCTGGACTGGGGACCAGGTTCCTGCCTGCCACCAAGGCGCAGCCCAAGGAGATGCTGCCGGTGGTGGACAAGCCCGCCATCCAGTACGTGGTGGAAGAGGCCGTCGCCGCGGGGATCGACGACATCCTGATCATCACCGGTCGCAACAAGCGCAGCCTCGAGGACCACTTCGACCGGAACTTCGAGCTCGAGCACCAGCTGCAGTCCAAGGGCAAGACCGGCGACCTGGCCGAGGTCGTGGAGCTCGCCGAGCTCGCCGACATCCACTTCGTGCGCCAGGGCGAGCCGCTCGGGCTGGGCCACGCCGTCTCGGTCGCCCGCAAGCACGTCGGCAACGAGCCGTTCGTGGTCATGCTCGGTGACGACATCATGGACGACCACTCGACCGTCCTCCCCGACATGATCAAGCAGTTCGACCAGATGGGGTCCTCGATCGTGGCGCTCATGGAGGTGCCGAAGGAGTCGATCTCCGCCTACGGGTGCGCCGCGGTCGACGACCGGGACGGCGCGCTGTGCCGCATCACCGGCATCGTCGAGAAGCCGGCTGCCGCCGAGGCGCCGTCGAACCTGGCGGTCATGGGCCGCTACCTCTTCACGCCCGACATCTTCACCGAGCTCGAGCACGTGGAGCCCGGCGTGGGCGGCGAGATCCAGCTGACCGACGCCATCGCCCGGCTGCTCGGCCACGACGACGTCTACGGGTGGGTGTTCGCCGAGGGTCGCTACGACATCGGCAAGAAGATCGACTACCTGCGGGCGACCGTGGAGCTGGCGCTGCAGCGCGAGGACCTCGGCCCCGAGTTCCGGGAGTTCCTGTCAGAGGTCGTGCGGCGCGAGGGCCTCGGCTGAGCTGAACACGCCTGCCAGGGCCCGCCCGGCACCGCACCGGGCACCGGGCACCGGCGGCCGGCGCGGCACCTGCTGCCGACGTCGTGTGCTGGGATGACGCCGTGATCCCGCTCCAGGAGGCCCTCGACCACGTCCTGTCCCGCGTGCCGCCGCAACCGGCGGTGGACGTGGCGCTCGAGGATGCACTCGGGCTGGTCGCCGTCGCCGACGTGGTGGCCGCGGAGCTGGTGCCGGGTTGGGACAACACCGCGCTCGACGGCTACGCCGTGCGGGCCGAGGACGTCGCCACCCCCGACGCCGTCCTCGACGTGGTCGCGACGATCGCGGCGGGTGACCCCGGCGACGAGGCGATCGGTCCGGGCCAGGCGGCGCGGATCATGACCGGCGCGCCGATCCCGCCGGGCGCGGATGCGATCGCCATGGTCGAGCGCACGACGTCGCTCGACGACGGGCGGCGCGTGCAGGTCCAGGGGACGATCGACGCCGGCACCGGCATCCGGCGGGCGGGCGACGACGTGCGCCCCGGCGACGTCGTGGTGCCGGCCGGGACGGTGCTGCGGGTGGCGCACCTGGGCGTGCTGGCATCGATCGGCGTGACCTCGGTGCAGGTCCGCCGCCGGCCCCGGGTGGGCGTGCTGTCGACCGGCGACGAGCTGGTGCAGGGCGGCGCGCCGCTGGCCCGCGGCCAGGTCCGCGACTCCAACCGTCTGGCGCTGCTGGCGCTGTGCCGCAGCTCGGGCTTCGACTCGGTCGACCTGGGGCTGGTGCGCGACGACGAGGCCGCCATCGAGGCCACGATCCGTCGGGGCGTGGCGGAGTGCGACGCGCTCCTCACGAGCGGCGGCGTGTCGATGGGCGACTTCGACTACGTCAAGGCGGTGCTCGGCCGGATCGGCGACATGCGCTGGATGCAGATCGCGATCAAGCCGGCCAAGCCGTTCGCGTTCGGGCTGGTCGACGGGGTGCCGGTGTACGGCCTGCCGGGCAACCCGGTCAGCTCGCTCGTCAGCTTCGAGCTGCTGGCCCGTCCGGGACTGCTCCATGCCGCCGGCCGCACCTCGCTGCAGCGCCGCACCGTCCGGGCGACGGCGGCCGAGGACCTGCGCCGCCGGCCCGACGGCAAGGTGCACTACGTGCGGGTGTCGGTGCGCCAGGACGACGACCTGGGATTCGTCGCCGGGTCGGCCGGCGGGCAGGGCTCGCACCAGATGACGGCGATGGCCGCCGCCGACGGGTTGGCCGTGCTGACCGACGGGGACGGTGTCGCCGCCGGCGACCCAGTCGACGTCATCCTCCTCCACGACTGACGGTCCCTTCCCGTTCTGTTGCGCGATCGACGGCAATTGGGCCGCACATCGCGCAACAGAACCGGCGTCAAGAGGGGACCGGTCCCCGTTGAGTCGGGACGTCGCCACCCCCGACGATCGTCGCTGTGTACGACGACATCGCGAACGAGCTGGCCGCACGCCACAACGGAGTGGTGCAGACCCTGCTGCTGATCCGGTCGGGCTGCTCCCGCCACGACATCGGTCTGCTCCGCCAGTCGCGGCACTGGTGGTGGCCGCACCCGGACGTCGGAGTGCGGGTCGGCTCGGCCCCGACGGAATCGCAGCGCCTGACGATCGCCGTCTTCGCTGCGGGCCCCGACGCGGCGCTCTCGCACGTCCCGGCCGGCGGGCACTGGGGCCTCGGCGGCTGCTCCACCCGAGCGCCCTGCGTCGTGCGGACGCGGACGAGGCGACGGAGCCCGGACGGCGTCCGTGTCCGCGTCGTCCGGGAGCTGCCGGCACGGTGGGTCACGGTCCTCGACGGGGTTCCCGTCGTCTGCCCCGAGCTGTGCGCCCTCCAGCTGTTCGCCGACTGCCGCCCCGAGCGGGCCGAGCGGCTGGTCGACCGGCTCTGGTCCATGCGGCTGCTCTCGGGGCCGTCGCTCCAGCGGTTCATCGACGAGATGGGTCGATCCGGCCGGAACGGCACGGCCGGCGTCCGCGCCTACCTGGATGCACGCGGCGACGGCTACGTCCCGCCGGCGTCGGGTCTCGAGTCGAGGGTGCGGCAGATCCTCCTCGACGCTGGCATCCGCGTGCGGTCGCAGGTCGACGCCGGTTCCGCCGAGCGGTGGACCGGGCGGGTGGACTTCGTCGTCGAGGGCTCCTCGGTCGTGATCGAGGTCCAGAGCGAGAAGTTCCACACCGCGCTGACGGACCGCCAGGCCGACGCGGAACGCCGGCGCCGGCTCGAGGCCGCCGGGTGGACCTGGGTGGAGGTCTGGGACGTCGACGTGTGGGCCGCACCGCAGCGGGTGCTCGAGGCGGTGCTCGACGGGATCGAGCGCGCCCGCTGACCCCCCACACCCGTTCTGTTGCGCGATCGACGGCAATTGGGCCGCACATCGCGCAACAGAGCGGAAGGGGCCGCGGGGTGTGCCGGCCGGGGCGGGGCGTACCATGCCCGCGTGGACCGTCCGAGCACCCCGCCCCGAGCCGACGAGCTCGTCGACGGGTTCGGGCGGGTGCACCGCGACCTGCGCATCTCGGTCACCGACCGCTGCGACTTCCGCTGCACCTACTGCATGCCCGAGGAGGGTCTGCCCTGGGTGCCCCGCGACCAGGTGCTCACGTACGAGGAGATCGGGCGCATCGCGGGCGTGCTCGTCGAGCGGTTCGGCATCACGTCCATCCGCCTCACCGGCGGCGAGCCGACCGTGCGGGCTCACCTCGCCGACCTGGTCGCGCTGCTCGCGCCGTTGGGCACGGACCTGTCGATGACGACCAACGGCGCGTCGCTCGAGCGCCAGGCCGGTGACCTCCGGGCCGCCGGCCTGCGGCGCATCAACGTCTCGCTCGACTCGCTCCGGCCGGAGCGCTTCGCCGAGCTCACCCGGCGGGACTCGCTCGACAAGGTGCTGCGGGGCATCGACGCAGCGGTCGACGCCGGCTTCGACCCCGTCAAGGTCAACGTGGTGCTCGTCGCCGGCGTGAACGACGACGAGATCATCGACTTCGCCCGCTTCGGCCGGGAACGCGGCGTGGCCGTGCGGTTCATCGAGTTCATGCCGCTCGACGCCGATGGCCAGTGGGACGGCACCGAGGTGGTCGGCCGCGACCAGGTGCTGGCCGCCCTGGCGCCCGTGTTCCCCACCGAGCCGGTCTCCCGGGGCCACGAGCCGGCCGAGCGCCACCGGTTCCTGGACCGCCCGGTCGGCGCTCCCGGCTCCGAGATCGGGATCATCCCCAGCGTCACCACGCCGTTCTGCTCGACCTGCGACCGCATCCGGCTCACCGCAGAGGGACAGCTGCGCAACTGCCTGTTCTCGGTCGAGGAGACCGACCTGCGGGCCGTCCTCCGCGACGGCGGCAGCGACGACGACCTGGTCGACGTGATCCGGCGCTGCGTGGCGGCCAAGCGGGCCGGCCACGGCATCGGCACCCCGACGTTCATCCGGCCCGGCCGGTCGATGTCGCAGATCGGCGGCTGAGCGCGAGACCCTCGGGTCCGTCCCGAGGCCCTGCCGATCGATCCTGCCGATCGATCCTGCCGATCCGTCCCGCCGTCGGGGCATGACCACCCGGACATCCGTCGGTCAATTTCGCAAGGTGCACCACGCCGGCGCCGACACCCGACAGCGTGAACCGCCTTCATCGCCCCGGCCACGCCACGCTGGCCGCGCTCGTCGTCGTGCTGGCCGGCCTGGCCGCGGCGTGCGTCGCCCCGCCCCCGGCGCCGGAGCCCACGCCCACCACGTCGGCCGCCCCGACGACCGCTCCCACCACCACGCCGACGACCACGCCCACGTCGTCCTCCGTGCCGCCGACCCCGTTGCAGCTGTGCGAGGAGGACCTGCAGACCTTCGCCCAGGAGGCCAACGAGGGCACGTACGTCAGCCCCGCCTTCACCGTGGAGTTCAGCGGGATCACCGCCCTGGACAACCCGAACTCGTCGACCTCGCCCACGCAACCCGGGTCGCCGTCGAGCCTCTCGATCGGTGTGCAGGTGTACGACGAGGACGGCGACCCGATCGCCCCGTCGCCCACGCAGCCGCTGTTCGTCAACGTCTACGGCGGTGCCGGCGCGATCACCGCGCCGTCGCAGTCGGGCGTGACCAGCACCGGCACGGACCCGCTCACGCTCGAGATCACGTCGGGCTCGTCGTTCGAACTGGACTACGACGGCTCGTACCTGCCGGCGCCGCCGACCGTACAGGGCGCACTGCAGCTCGACGCCGTCAACGGCTGCACCAGCACCGACTCGTGGTCGATCGGCGCCGACACCGTGCCGTTCACGAACCCGATCGTGGAGACCGGCTCCGCCGAAGCGACCCTGCCCGCCGTCTGCGACTCGGGCGCACCGGGGACGTGTCCGACCGAGACCGTGCAGAGCACCGGGATCCGCGTGGACGCGGTGTTCGGCTACGCCGAGGGCTGGCCGACCAGCGCCACCGCACCGCCGGCGGTCAGCCCGGCTCCCGGTGACGTCCACCCGTTCACGGTCGACACCGGATCGATCGGGGCCGCCGCGCCGATCGACCAGCTCGGGCCGAACGTGATCGGTCCCGCCGGCCCCGCGTCGAAGTTCTACGACTCGTCCGGCTACGAGTACATGGGCTTCCTCTACCTGGCGCCCGTGTCGATCCGCGACGAGGACGACGGCCTGATCGCCACGATCCCGATCCGGGTGCTCGGGGTCCAGACCAGCGGCTGCGTCCCTGGCTACAGCTGCACGAGCGCCCCCGACCCCGGGACGTTCCACTACCTCGGTGTGGGCTTCGACCGGAACACGCCCGGCCCGGGCGACCAGCTCGCGTCGCCGACCGACAACGCGCTCCTGCAGCTGCAGGCGCCCGGTGGCGGGCACTTCGCGCCCGGCTACATCGCGTCGGGCACCGGCGTGCAGGTCGGGCTGACCAGCTCGCAGCTGTCCGGCTTCGCGACGACGGCGCTCACGACGTCGTCGACGGTGCCCGGCGACTGGCTGACCTCCCCGGGCCACGTCTCGATCACGCCGCCGGCCGGGTCCGACACGCCGACCTCCACCGGCGTGCTCGTGGACACCGGCATCACCGAGATGTTCGTGGACGCCGCACCGGGCACCAGCGGTCTCCTCCACCTCGACGGCGCCGACACCGTCGGCGTGATGGTGGGCGCGGACACGGACACACCGCAGCTCCAGTACTCGTTCCTGGCGGGCACCGGCCTGGTCCCCGCTGCGACCGGCATGAACCCCAGCTCCGTGGGCCTGCTCCACAAGCAGACGTCGGGAGTGTTCGTGAACACCGGCCGGTACGTCCTGTTCCAGCAGGAGTACCTGTTCGACGCCCGGCGCGGCGAGGTGGGCTTCCGGTCCCTGTCGTCACCGCTGCGCTGACGGGCCCCGGGAACAGGAGGCCGGTCCGGCCGCGTCAGCCGACGACCCGCGTGCTGTGACGGCCGCGTGAACCCGGCGGGCCGGCTCGACGACTGGGCTGGCTCGACGACGGTGCCAGTTCGACGACTGTGCCGGGGTCAGAACCAGGGGTGGCGGTGGTTCTTGCGCTCGTGGGCCAGCACGCCGGCCAGCACGGGCGGCTGTCGCGGGGTGGCCCCGGGCGGCAGGCACGTGGGCAGGGCGGCGATCTCGGTGTCCAGGTTGGGGTACTGGTAGTAGGCCAGCGCGGTCCGGCTGAGCGCCGGGTCCCGTTCGGTCGGCGACGCCACCCGGTGCAGCGCGGCGCTCCAGCGGTCGTCGGTCCAGCGGGCGAGCATCTCGCCGGCGCACACGAGCAGCCGGTCGTCGCTGCCCGACGCCTCCACCCAGGTGCCCGGAAGTTCGGGATCGGGACCGTCCACGGTGTCGTCGTCGGGGTCGGCGATCGAGGCCATCACGTCCGCGGCCAGCGCGGCCCGCTCCTCGGGGGTCCCGCCCACGTGCACCTGCATGCGACCGGGCGCCTCGTCGAACGCGAAGATCGACAGCGTCCCGAAGTCCGCGTGGGGTCCCATGCGGGGCATGCGCTCGCGCGCGGTGGCGAACTGCGGCGGGTAGTTCACGCAGGCCAGGTAGGACGCCTGGCGGTCGAAGCGGTCGACGAACCAGTCGGGACGCAGCCCGAGCGCGGTGGCCGCCACCGACATCAGGCGGTCACCGAGCTCCTCCATGACCGCGTGGTAGGTGGTCATGGCGACCCGGAAGCGGCGCGGCCGGCGCGGCCACACGTTGGGTTCGACCAGCTCGGAGTGCTCGGGGCCGTACCCCGCGGCGAGCACGTCCTCGGGGGAGTCGAAGCGACCGGACTCGTAGATCTCACGGATCAGCACCGGCGGGTCGCCCACCTCCCGGGTCGTGTAGCCGTGGAAGGGGTTGCCGCTGGGGGAGCGCAGCGCCTCCTTGGCCTTGCGGTCGAGGGCGAACAGCTCCCTGGACGCGTCCATCGTCCGGCGGAACAGGTCGGCGGGGATCCCGTGGCCGACGAGCTCGAACGCCCCCACGTCACGCAGCGCGGCGTCGAGCTGCTCCGCCGCCTGCTGCATCGCGCTCGCGGCGCCGAGCCCGCTCCGTCGTCCCAGGTCGACGACGGGCAGCTCCGGTCGGCGGTCGGTCACTGGCCCCATGCAGATCGGAGATCGTACGGGGACCACGGGCGGCGACGCCCGGCGCGAGGGGGCACGAAACACGATCGCAACGGAACCGGACGCCGTCGGCCCTCATGCTGGAGCCCATGACGACCACCGCCGCCGCCGTGATCCCCCGCTTCGACCTCTCGCTCGCCCTGTCGGGCGATCCCGTCGCCCGGGCGGAGCTGGCAGAGCGGATCGACGAGGCGTGCCGGGAGATCGGCTTCTTCACGATCGTGGGTCACGGCATCGACCAGGCGTTGATCGAGGAAGTGCGGCGGCTGACCGGCGAGTTCTTCGAGCTCCCCGACGAGCAGAAGGCGAGGTACGTCTCGCTCAGCGGCAACGAGTTCCGCGGCTGGTCGGTGCGCGAGGCGGCGGCCGCCACGGCGGACGGCGCTGCGTCCGTGCGGGTGCGCGAGCAGCTCGAGATGAGCCGCTTCGACTCGGCGGCCGATGTGGCCGCGGCCGGCTACGACGACGAGTGGGTGCAACGGGCGGAGCCGAACCTCTGGCCGGACCAGCCCGCCGGGCTGGCCGAGGCGTGGAAGCGCTACCACCGTGCGGTCGACGACCTGGGCACGGAGCTCTTGGCGTTGATGGCGCAGGCGCTGGGCCTGCCCGATGGCCACCTGGAGCGGCACTTCCGTCGCCACCCGTCCTACCTGGCCTGCAACCTCTACCTCACGCCCGACGTCACGTTCGAGGGCCACCGGTTCGGTGCCCACACCGACGTCGGCTCGCTCACGATCGTCTACCAGGACGACGGCCCCGCCGGGATCGAGGTCAAGGACCGGTCGGGTCGCTGGACGCCGATCGACCACGAGCCCGGCTCGTTCATCGTGAACCTGGGCGACCTCATGGCGAAGTGGACCAACGACCGCTGGGTGGCCACCGAGCATCGGGTCCGGAACCCCGAGCCGGGGGAGGTGCGGACCCGCATCTCCATCCCGTACTTCCAGCACCCCGACTTCGACGCGCTGATCGAGTGCCTGCCCGGGTGCAGCAGCGAGGACGACCCGCCCCGCTACCCGGCCGTGCTCGCGGGGAATTGGGCGACGCACCGGTTCGACACCTACGAGAAGGTCTGAGCCGGCGGGGCCGACCCGGCGGTCGGGGTCAGCGCGACAGGAGCCGACCGACGGCGCCCATCAGCTCGTCGACCTGCTCGTCGGGCTCGGTCGGCCCGCCGTGCCCGCCGACCAGGCAGTGGCGGGCGTGGTCGTCGAGCAGCCCGAGCGCGACCTTGTCGAGCGCGGCGCGGATGGCGCTGATCTGGGTGAGGACGTCGATGCAGTAGCGGTCCTCGTCGACCATCCGGGCGACGCCCCGGACCTGACCCTCGATGCGGCTGAGCCGCGCCTGCAGCTGGTCCTTGGTGGCGGTGTATCCCCGTTCGGCCATGGCCCGATGCTACCCCGTCCTGCGTACCCCCTAGGGGTATGGGGGTGCACGGGGTAAACTGACGCCATGACCACCACGACGATCACCGTGCAGGGGATGACCTGCGGGCACTGCGCGAGCGCCGTCCGCGAGGAGCTGGGTCGCCTCGAGGGCGTCGCCGCCGTCGACGTCGACCTGGACTCCGGCGCGGTCGCGGTCACCAGCGACGGGCCGCTGCGCCCCGAGGACCTCGCCGCCGCGGTGGACGAGGCCGGCTACACGATCGCCGCGGACTGACGCCCGGGTCTCGGGCGCACGTCAGCCGCAGTGCTCCCTGATCGACCGGTCGAGGGTGGCCGTGGCGTCGTCCAGCGACGTGGCGTCCGGACCGTCGAGCGCAGCGACGTCGCTCACCACGTCGGTGCCCGACGACGAGCCGCTCAGCGCCTGGCCGACGCGCCGGTCGTGCTCGGCCAGCGTGCGGGCGGCTGCCGCGGTGTCCTCGTCCGGCGCCCGGTCGGCCACGCGGTCCAGCACCTCCGCGTAGCGGACCATGGCGGGTCCGGGCGTGCCGTCCCGGTCGAGCGACGAGCGCAGCGCGGGGAGCTCCCCGACGTCGGAGCAGAACGCGGACTCCCGGTCGATGAGCAGCCGGAGCCCGACGGTCGGCACGAGCAGCACCAGCGCGACCACGACGAGCGCGGTCAGCCAGCGCCCGTCGCTGGACGGACGTGCCGGTGCCGGGTCGCGCTCGGGCATGGTGTCGGTCATCTGTCTGCTCCTACGGGAAGGGCTCCGGGCCGAAGCCGCCGGTGAGCTCGTAGCCGAAGACGTCCACGCCGAACTGGCCGCTCCAGCTGATCGGCGGCGGCAGGAACTCCATGCCGGCCTGCAGCTGTACGGCCAGGAGCGTGGCGGTGTACGAGACGTACCAGAAGCTCAGGTACGCGCTGATCTGGGCCTCGAGCTCCAGGTCGACGTCGAACTCGAACCACCCCGTGCCCTGGAAGTCGTAGCCCAGCGTGAAGGTCGCGGTGCCCGACGCCGACGCGTACGCCCCCAGGTGGGACCCCCCGACCGAGAACTGCTTCTGGATGCCCAGAGAGAGCGATCCCTCGATCTCGTCGAACGACCCGTCACCCCATCCGAGCGTGACGTCGGCGCCGGCGACCCAGACGATGTCGAAGAACAGCTCCCCGCCGATCGAGAACGTGTTCGGCGGGTCGCATGTGTCGCAGTGCGTGAGGTCGACCGTCAGCATCGTCGCCTGGATGCCGTTCTGCTTGGCGAGCGCCGCGGTGGCGGCCTCGAGAGCATCGGCGGCGGCCGCGGCGTCGGTCGCCGCCTGCTGCTGGGCGTTCGCCTCGTTCGTGCTCCGCGTCGACGCGGTGGCGACCGAGGCGTTGGCCGTGGCCACGGCGGCCGTGGCGGCGCCGACCTCGTCGCGGGCGTCGTAGAGCGCCTCTTCGGCGTAGTCCGTGGCGTCCTGGTCGTCCTGCAGACGCGCCTGGGCGAGCGCGCCGGCGCTCTCCTCGGCCGCCGTCTGCGCGGCGGCCAGGCGCTGCTGTTGAGCCACGAGCGCCTGCTGGGCGGCGGCGAGCTTCTGCTGCGCGTTCGTCGCGGCGGTCTCGGCGGCGTACAGGTCCGCCTCCGCGGCGAGGTTCTGGACGGCGGCGTTCTCCTTGGCCGCGGTGAGCTGCGCGACGAGTGCGTCGAGCTCGAGCGAGGTCCGTGTCACCTCGATGTCGGGCGGCAACGTGCCGCCGGGGCCGAACAGGCCGCCGCTCTGGTAGTTGAGCCCGGTCGCCGGCATGAGCGCGCCGTGCATCTCGCCGGCCACGGCGCCCTGGTCGAAGCCGAACACGACGGTCCCGCTGACGCCGTAGGAGCACTGCGCCGGCTGCAACGAGATCGTGCCCGTCGCCGTGAACGTCGACGTGTGGAACGTCGTGGCGACCGTGATGCCCGTCGACGGCTGGCCCGACATGCCGACCCACTCGTTCGACAGCACGAGCGGTTGCGGGTCGGTCACGTCCTCGGAGATCGGTGACGGCAGGGACACGTCGGTCGTGCCGGTCAGCGTGTAGTAGGTCACCGTGCCGCTGCGGTACACCACGCCGGTCAGGTCCGGTGCTCCGGACCACATGTCGCAGTCGCCCGCATCGGTCGTCATCGACATCGAGGTCTGGTACCAGCCCCTGAGACCCAGCGCCTGCGTGGCCGGATCCGTCGACTCGGTGCCGGGCTCGACCGTGAACGTGGCGTCGCCGCTGAGGCCCCGGAACGTGACGTCCTCGGCGGTGCCGGTCAGGGTCGACGTGCCGTCGGCATCGATCGTGCCCTCGAGCTTCACGGCAGTGTCCTCGTCGAACAGGCCGGGGGTGAGCTCGACGTGGAGCCGGGCGGAGGCCTTCCCGGCTGAGCGGGCGAACCTGGCGCGTCCCGAGGCCGAGAAGCCCGAGAAGCCGAGCGACGTGCTCGACGGCGTGCGGAGCTCGAAGTCACCGGGGCTGCCGTCGCCGGCCCCGGGATCGACCTGGTAGTCGCCGCGGAGCGAGACCGGCTGTCCGCTGGAGCCGGGGACCGCGATCGACGAGGTCACCTGGAAGCCCGAGCTCGTGAGCGTCACGGATCCGGTGGCGAACGTGAAGCCGTCGGCGGTCAGCGTGGCACCGCCCTCGGGCGAGTTCACGTGCAGCGCCGGCGTCGACGCGGCGTCGTACGAGATCGAGATCGAGGTGGTGAGCGTGTCGCCGGCGACCGGCAGGGGGAACCTGACCTGCGGCGGGGTCACGCACGGGTCGGGTGTCTGCGCGGTGGGCGGGGTGCCCCCGACGCTGGTGACGCAGCCGTCGAGCGCGGTGATCGCGGAGCCGGTGGCGGTGCCCTCCATCCAGACACCGGCGTCGTCGACCCCGAGCACCTCGGCGGTGCCGGCCAGCACGAACCGGGGCGTGCCCGGTCCGGCCAGCGCGTCGACCTGGACGGTCAACCCCTCGGTCGTGACCGTGAGCGCGTCGTCGTCGCCGGCAGCGCCGGTGCTGCCGGGCACGCTGATCTGCTGGTCCTCGGCGGAGGTGAGCACGATGGTGCCGTACGCGACGCCGGCGGTCGGCGGCACGACCTCGCCGGACAGCTCCAACGACTGGGAGGCCAGGGTGGTGGTGCCCGAGACCGACATCGCCACCACCGGGGTGCCCTCGGGCCCGGGGTCGGGCGTCGACAGGTCGATCGTCATGTCGGGGAACGTCAGGCCGTCGATCTCGGCGCCCGGCAGCACGAGCGCGCCGTCGACGGCCGAGGTGGTCGGGTCGACGGCGAACGAGCCGCTCCCGAGGTTCGGCTCGGAGAACGTGACCGTGACACCCGGGTCGACGGTGGCGGAGGGACCGGCGCACGCGGTCGCGGCGACGAGCACGCTCGCGGTGCCGGTGGCGACGAGGCCCAGGCCGCCGACGTCCAGGCCCGCGCCGGCCAGGTCGACGGTCGGGCACCCGAGCAGGTCGGTCCCGGCCGCGGCGGTGAGCGGAGCGGAGAACGACAGGCTCGGTCCGCTCGGCGTGCCGAGGACGCTCGCCAGCGTGCCGCCGATCGTGGCCGCACCGGACAGCAGCGCGTCGACGGACCCGGTGGTGGCCGTCACCTGCACGGTCGCCGCCGCGACCGTCAGCCCGACGACGCCGTACGTCCCTGTCCACGCGGATGTGCCCGCGCCGTACGTGAGGCTCAGCACGCCGCCGTCCCCACCGGCGGCGAGCGTGCCGGCGAACGTCAGCGGGGGAGCGGTGCCGCCCGAGGTCCCCGGGAGCGACGGCACGGCGAGCGTGCCGCCGCCGGCGGCCGACACCGTGACGGCGTTGCCCTCGACGGTGATCGCCCAGGTGACCGAGTCGACGGTGAGCGACGGCGCGCCGGCCTCGGCTGCGTCGGCGTCGCCGACCAGGTACCAGCCGTCGGGGTCGGCGACGTCCAGCTGGAACGACGTGGGCGCCGCGGGTGACGGGCCCGGGTCGACGGGGAACGTGATCGCGCCCGACGTCACCGACGGGGGCAGCACGCCGTCGGACAGCGCGGTGGGCATGGTCGTGAGCGCGGCGCCGGTGAGCGACCCGGCGGGGACCGGGACGGTGACGGCCGAGTCGCCGGCGCCGAACTGGTAGGTCGTGGCGGCGCTCGCGGCGAGCGCGACCGTGCCGTCGAGCGTCCACCCGGGCACCGGTTGGAGGTCGGGCGTCGACGCGGCGGCCACGACGGCGGCGGGTCCGAACGTGACCTTGGTGGCCCGCTCCGCGCCGAGCACCGAGGAGGTGCCGGACGCGGTGGTCACGACCGAGCCGGGCGCCTCCGCGGTGCCGGGGGAGAGGAGCGTGGTCAGCCTGGTGGCGGCCACCGTCAGCGGTGCGACCGACAGGGTGCCGGTGTCGGCGGTGAGCGTGGTCGTGCCCGTCGTCGTGCTGAGGCCGCCGGAGACCGCCACCGTGGCGCCGGTGCCGACCGGGGCGCCGACGGCGAGCGAGCCCGAGAGCTCGGCCGACGGTCCGCACGCCGAGGACGCCTGGAGGTCGCAGTCGGCGGCCACCTTCGGCACGAGTCCGGCGACCAGCACGGCGGTACCGGGCTGCCACGGCGCGGCTGACGGGCCGGACAGCTGCAGTTGAAGGTGGGGCGACGACCCGCCGGTCACCGAACCCGTCCCGCCGAGCACGAGCCGGGGCCCCGTGCTC
>JAEXGP010000308.1 GCA_023450775.1 Actinomycetes bacterium
GCGTGGGCCGGGACTGGCGGGGATCGCCCTGGCGCGGGTCGCCCTGGCGGGGATCGCCCTCCCGCGGCGCCGGTCGGGAGCCCTGCCGCGGATCGCCCTGCCGCGGATCGCCCTGCTTCGACCGCGACCGGCGGGGCGCGTCCTGCTCGGGCGGCCGCTGGCGGGCCGGATCGTCGCTCTGGCTGCGCCGGGCTCGGCGGACCGGCCGGACCTCCTCAGGTTGGGACGGCTCCTGAGGGCGTCGCGGGTCCTGGGGATCAGTCAAGCGGGGGTTCCTCACCTCGGGCCCGGTGGTCGAGCCAGCTCTGCAACATCACTGCTGCGGCCACCTGGTCCACGACCTTGCGTCGTGCCCGGCCCGAGAGGTCGGTCTCCCTGAGGGCCCGTTCCGCGGTGACCGTCGTCAGCCGCTCATCGTAGGTCTCGACCGGGACGGCGAGGGTGGCACGGAGCCGGCGCGCCTCCGCCCGGTAGCGCTTGGCCATCGGCCCGCTGCTGCCGTCGAGCGAGTACGGCAGGCCCACGACGACCACCTCCGCCTCCGTCTCCGCCACCAGCTCGGCGATCCGACGGTGGTCACGCTCCCGGTCACCCGTGCGGTGGACGACCTCGTACGGGAGGGCGAGCGTCCCGTCGGAGTCCGACAGGGCGACGCCGATGCGCTTGGAACCCAGGTCCAGACCGAGCGCCCGCACGGCTCAGCCGGCGAGGCCCGCCGCCGCCCGCACCTGCTCCAGCGCCTCGTCGAGGTGCTCCGGATGCTTGCCGCCCGCCGCGGCGAGCTCGGCGCCCTTGCCGCCGCCGCCGCCGACCGTCCGGGCCGCGTCCGAGATCAGCTCCGAGGCGTTGAGCCCGCTGTCGGGAGCGACCGCCGCCACCAGGGCGACACCCTTGCCCCCGGGTGACGCACCGAGCACCACGGCGCGGATGCCGGGGCGGTCCCGCAGCGCCACGGCCAGGTCCCGCACCTCGTCCCGGCTGTCGGCGTCGACCCGGGCCACGACCACGCCGTCGACCGCGGCGTCGACCAGCTCGTCGGCCTGGTTGCCGGCCAGCTGCTTGCGCAGCACCTTGAGCTCCTCGCGGGCCGAGCGGAGCTCGGCGAGGCGCTTCTCGATGCCGCCCTGCAGGTCCTCGGTGGGCACCCCGAGCAGGTCGGCCGCGGCCTGCAGCCGGTCCTCCTCGACGCGGAGCCGCTCGATCGGACCCGTGCCCGTGACCGCCTCGATCCGGCGGATGTTGGAGCCGATCGAGGTCTCGGACACGATCTTGAGCGGGCCGATGTCGCCGAGCGCGTGCACGTGGGTGCCGCCGCACAGCTCGGTGGAGTGCGGCCCGGCCTCGAGCACCCGCACGACCTCGCCGTACTTGTCGCCGAAGAACATGATGGCGCCCAGGCGGCGGGCCTCCTCCATGGTCGTCTCGAAGTGGCGCACCGGCGCGTTGCTGAGGATCTCGTGGTTGGCGAGGTCCTCGATCCGGCGGATCTCGTCGGGGGTGACCGCGGCGTGGTGGGCGAAGTCGAACCGCAGGCGGTCGGGGCCCACCCACGAGCCCTGCTGCTTCACGTGCTCGCCGAGCACCTCGCGCAGCGCCCAGTGCAGGACGTGCGTGCCGGTGTGGTTCCGGCGGATCGCGGCGCGGCGTTCGACGTCGATCGACGCGGTCGCCTCCTGGCCGGGCTCGATCGTGCCCTCGACCAGCTCGAACGTGTGGCGGTGCAGCCCTGGCAGTGCGTACGTGGTGTCGAGCACCCGGGCCGTGCCGGTGGGCGTGGTGATCGTCCCGGTGTCGCCCACCTGGCCGCCCGACTCGGCGTAGAAGGGCGTGCGGTCGAGGAACAGGCCGTCGCCGATCACCGCGAGCACCGTGGCGGTGGTCGTCTCCTCCTCGCGACCGGTGAAGACGGTCGGACCCGCTTCCGCGAGCAGTGCGCGCTCGGCCTCGGCCGTCTCGCCCGCAGCCACGCCGGTCTTCTTGCCGGCAGCCCGCGAGCGCTCCCGCTGCGCCGCCATGTCGGACTCGAAGCCCTCCAGGTCCACGCCAACGCCGCGCAGCTCGGCCATCTCGGTGGTGACCTCGAGCGGGAACCCGTAGGTGTCGTGCAGCTCGAACGCCACCGAACCGGACAGCCGGCCGCCCTCGGGCACCGCGTCGAGCGCGGAGTCGAGCAGGACCGAGCCCCGCGCCAGCGTGCGGCGGAAGCCCTCCTCCTCACGGGCGATCATGTCGACCACCCGGTCGTGGCCCTCGACGAGCTCCGGGTACGCGCCGCCCATGATCTGGATGCAGCGCTCGACGAGCGGCGGCATGACCGGACGCTCCACGTCGAGCATGTAGGCGAAGCGGACGGCACGGCGGATGATCCGGCGCAGCACGTAGCCGCGGTCCTCGTTGGACGGGACGACTCCGTCGGCCACCAGGAACGTGGCGGTGCGCGTGTGGTCCGCGAGCAGGCGCAGGGCGATGTCGGACAGCTCGCCGTCGCCGAGGCGACGGGACGTGACCGACTGGGCCTCGTCGACCAGGCCGGCAAGGACGTCCGCGTCGTACAGCGACGGGCTGTCGGCCAGGACGGCCAGGATCCGCTCCAGGCCGGCGCCCGTGTCGATGTTCTTGGTGGGCAGGTCGCTCAGCCGGCCGTCCTCGCTGCGGAAGTACTGCTGGAACACGAGGTTCCAGATCTCCACGTAGCGGTGCTCGGCCTCTGGGTTGGCCGGGCCGCCGTCGGGACCGAGCGCCGGTCCGTAGTCGAAGAAGAGCTCGGAGCTCGGCCCGCACGGACCGGTCTCGCCCATCTCCCAGAAGTTGTCCTTGTCGAGCCGCTGGATCCGCTCGATCGGGAACCCGACCTCGTCGACCCAGATCTGCTCGGCCTCGTCGTCGGAGACGTGGACCGTGACCCAGATGCGGTCGCCGTCGATGCCGAGCGTCTCGGTGACGAACTCCCAGGCCCAGCGGATGGCGTCGGACTTGAAGTAGTCGCCGAAGCTGAAGTTGCCGAGCATCTCGAAGAACGAGAGGTGCCGGTGCGACCGGCCGATCGCGTCGAGGTCGTTGTGCTTGCCCCCCGCGCGCACGCACTTCTGCACCGAGGCGGCCCGCGGCGGGGAGTACGGGACCGGCTCCTCGCCCAGGAAGTACGGGACGAACGGCATCATCCCGGAGTTCGTGAACATGGGGGCCGACGGGTGCGTGGGGATCAGGCCGCTGGAGGGCACGATCGTGTGCCCGCGGGCCGCGAAGAACTCGTTCCAGCTCCGACGGAGCTCGTCGGCGGTCCTCGGGCGCGCGGGCTGCTGGCTCATGGTCCGGTCATCGTACCGGCGCGGTCCCCCACCGAGGTCCGCAGTTCTGCGGCGGGCGGCGCCGCGCGGCTACCAGCGAGCGGGACGGGTGGGTCGGTCGGGCCGCGACGGCCCGCTCCGCCCCCGGCGGTCGGTGCGCCCGCTCGTGGTCGGCCACTGGTGCACGTCGCGACCGTCGCGGCGCGTGAGCAGCTCGTCCTCGCGCTCGCGCATTGCCGCACGACCTTCGACGACCGCGCCGGCCACCGAGCGCCCCACCTGCTTGGACACCTTGCGGGCCTGGTTGCCCGCGGTCACCACGATGTGGTCGGGCCCGAGCGCGTCGATCTGGCGACGCACCTTCTGCTGCGCCCACATGACCCCCGACGCGCCCGCCGCCGCACCGATTCCGAACCAGGTCAGTCGCTTGAACACCCCGACATCATGCTCCAGCCGCGCCGTCCGCGGGCGGGATTCAGCATCCGAGGGCGACCCAGCGCTCCGAGTGCCCCGGTCGCAGCCGACGGGCGGCGGTGCTGCCGGCGACCGCCCTCGACTCAGCGCTCCGAGTGCCCCGGTCGCAGCCGACGGGCGGCGCGTCGCGTGCCGGAGGCGAGGGCGACGGTCTTGATGACCGGCGAGGTGAGGGCCCGGTAGGTCGCCTCGGTGGCGGAATCGACGCGTCCGCCGATGGCGTTCGCCACGTCCACCAGCGCCTCCACCTCGTCCACCTGGTGGCCGGCCCGCAGCACCGTGACGTGCAGCTCCTCGAGCGCGGCCGCGGCCTCGGACTCGAAGCGCACCCGCACGTCGTCCAGCTCGCGCACCGAGCGCTCGACCTCCTCGGCGGCCCGGTGCATGCGGACCGCGGTCAGCACCATCGCCGCGGTGGCCCCCAACGCCACCACGCCGAGCAGGATCACGACCAGGTCGAGCGCGCTCATGAGCCCCCAGTCTGCTCCTCATCCGCGGGCGGCGGCGGGATCTCGCCCCGCCGCTCCCGCCACCGGGCGACCAGGCGCGCCTCGGCCCCGTTCGCACCGGGCCGGTAGTACTCCGCGCCGTCGAGCTCGTCGGGCAGGTACTGCTGCGGCGCCCAGCCCCCGGGGTGGTCGTGCGGGTACACGTAGCCCTTGCCGTGGCCGAGCGAGGCGGCCCCCTTGTACGAGGCGTCACGCAGGTGGGTCGGCACCTCCCCCACGGGCCGGTTGCGGACGTCGTCGGCGGCCCGGCCGAGACCCAGGTAGGCGGTGTTCGACTTGGGCGCCAGCGCCAGGTGCACCGTGGCCTGGGCCAGGTTGATGCGCGCCTCGGGCAGGCCGACGAACTCCACGGCCCGGGCCGCCGCGTCCGCGATGACCAGCGCCAGCGGATCCGCCATGCCGATGTCCTCGGAGGCGGAGATCACCAGCCGACGGGCGATGAAGCGGGCGTCTTCGCCGGCCTCGAGCATGCGGGCGAGCCAGTGGAGCGCCGCGTCGGGATCGGAGCCCCGGATGGACTTGATGAACGCCGAGACCACGTCGTAGTGGTCGTCGCGGCCGTAGCGGACCGGGGACGCGCCGAGCGCCCCCTCGGCGTCGACGAGCGTCATGTGGACCTCGGGTGAGCCCTCGGCCTTGGCTCTCGCCGCCGCCAGCGCGACCGCCACCTCGAGGCTGGTGAGCAGGCTGCGGCCGTCGCCGCCGCACCGCTCGACGAGGTGCTCGACCGCGTCGTCGTCGGCCGTGGCCGCCTCGGCCTGGAGCCCACGCCGTGCCAGCGCCTCGAGCGACGCGAGGTCGAGCGGCACCAGCCGGAAGAGCGTCGAGCGGCTCATCAGCGGAGGGTTGACCTCGAAGTGGGGGTTCTCGGTGGTGGCGCCGATGAGCACGAGGAGCCCGGTCTCGACCGAGGGCAGCAGGGCGTCCTGCTGCGCCTTGGTGAAGCGGTGGATCTCGTCCAGGAACAGGATCGTGCCCTGCCCGTTGGCGCCGAGCCGGTGCTCGGCCGCCGCCGCGACCTCCCGGATGTCCTTCACCGTGGCCGTGACGGCCGACAGCGGGACGAAGGCCTTGGACGACGCCTGGGCGATCAGCCGGGCGATCGTGGTCTTGCCGGTGCCCGGCGGCCCCCAGAGGATGACCGACGACAGGCGATCGGCGTCGACGAGCGCCCGCAGCGGCTTGCCCCGCCCGAGCAGCTGCTCCTGACCCACCACCTCGTCGAGGTCGCGTGGGCGCAGGCGGTCGGCCAGGGGCCCCCGGGCCGCGAGCCGCTCCTCCGCCGCGGCGGCGAAGAGGTCGTCGGCGGCCATGGGCCGACGCTACCCGCCCGCCCCGACGCGCTCCGCTCCCCCGTTCACCGTCCTCGTCGGATCACCGTGCCCGTCCGATCACCGTGCCCGTCCTATCACCGTGCCCGTCCGGTCACCCCTGCCCGTCCGATCACGTCGGTCCTGACGTGATCGGACGGACAGCAGCAGGTGGCGAGGTCGCCAGGTCAGGGGACGAGCGCCTGGGGCCAGGGCTCGTCGAACAGAGCGGCGACGGCGTCGAGCGTGGCGAGCGAGCTCGGCGACGTGTCCCACGACTGGTAGAAGAACGCGCCGTGGTCGGCCGCGGGTGCCGACGAGCCGAGCTGGAACGAGCGCAGCACCTCGAAGGCGGTGGCGTCGGGCGCCTGCCCGAGCGCCTCGAGCGCGGCGATCACCAGACCGGTCGAGTTCGCGTCCGACGGCGTCGTGGGCCCGGGCGGGAACGCACCCCATCCGCCGTCGTCGCCCCGCACCGAGGTGAGCCAGGCCGACGGGTCCACCGGCGTCACCGCGCCGACGGCGACCAGTCCGAGCGCCGCCATGGCCGTGCCGTTGGAGTCCTTGTAGGTCCAGGTCGAGGGATCCTCCACGCAGTCGGTGCTGGTGTCGGCCCGATAGGCCATGAACGCGCCGTCGGAGCACTGCTGGTCGAGCAGCCACGCGACCACCGGCAGCTCCTCGAGGGACTGACCGGTGCCCGGCGTGATGCTCGCGGGCCGCGGCGTCACCACCGACAGCGCGGCGAGCGCCAGGCCCTGCCGGTACGTCCCGTCGTACAGCGGCGACTGCACGCCGACGCGCCCGTCGGGCTGGATGGTGGCCTCGAGGCGGGCGACGAGGTCGAGCCCCCCGACGTCGCGGGGGTCGCCGCCGGTCGCGACCTGGGCGAGGATGATCCGCGCCAGCGTGCCGGGCACGCCGCCCGTGCCGTCGTCGATCGCCCCGGGCGTGTCGGCCACGAGCCGGGCCAGGCGGTCCGGCTCGTCCGCAGCACCCACGCCGAGCACGTGCAGCGCCGCGATCGCCTGGGCGGCGTTCGCGGCGTCGGGCTGGGTCGAGTTGAACGGACCGGGGAACCAGTGCTCGTCGGTGAACTGGGCGTCCAGCCACGCGGCCGCCTGCTGGAGCGCCACCTCGTTCGGCGTCGACGGGGCCGTGGTCGTGGTCGGCGCCGGGGTGTCGGGCACGCAGGCGGTGGCCACGGCGGCGACGGTCACGACGACGACGGCGGCCAGGCGCCGCAGCGCTCGGGAGGACGGGGACGGGATCATGCGGTGCTGGCTCCTGTGAGTTGCGGTGAGACGGTTCGGCGCGCCGCCGGGCGGCGCAGGGAGGAGGCGTCGGCGGGTCACGGGACGATCGGTCCCGACGTGCCGACGCGTGGGGCGGTCGCGGTGCCGTTGGCGAACGGAGCGAAGTGCCAGCCCTCGACCGATCCGGGCACGGGCACCTCCACCGTCGGGCCGGTGCCGCTGTACACCCACGGCGAGCCAGCGGCGCCGGCCTTCCAGTAGGACCAGTAGCCGCCGGTGGTCCAGCAGTACGGGTAGCCCTGCGTCGGCAGGCCGTCGATCTGGCAGATGCCGCCGGGGAACCGCCCGGCGTCGTAGGTGAGGCCGACGGCGCTCAGGGCGGCGTAGCCGCTGGCCTGCGGGCCGAGCGCGCAGCGCACGGTGACGCGGTCGACGAGCGGCGCGAAGTCCACGACGATCGTCACGCCCTCGGTGCCCGCGCACCGACCCTCCTTGTACGGCTGGCCGGCACCCGGGTCGGCTGGTGGCGTCGTGCAGGCGCCGGCCAGCAACCCCACCAGGAGGAGCGCGCCGGCGCCGAGCGCACGGACGCGCCGGGTCGGGGTGTGGTGAACGGAACGTCCGGACATGTGCATCGCCTCTCGAGCTCGTCCCGACAGGACGGAGGGCGATGCCGGACGGGCACCCGGACAGGGCCGACCGGCGCTCGTCCCCGCAGTCCACGACGGGTTTCCCTGAGCGCACCACCCGACGGGCGTTCCGACTCGTGCACCGAGCGCCGTCGGAACGGCGGTCGACGCACCCACGGTTGCGGGACAGTGCCGGAGTTGGACCGGCTTCCCCCGACGGGCGGCGTGTCGGTGCAGACCGTAGCGGGCGGCCGGCCTCGGCGCACCACCGAGCGCGCGGGCGCTCGGCGTCGGCGACGAATCAGCGACGGCCGGCGCTCACGACATCGGCGTCCAGGGCGCTCAGGAGGCGGGTGGCGGCAGCAGCCGGAGG
Source organism: Actinomycetes bacterium (assembly GCA_023450775.1). Lineage (GTDB taxonomy): Bacteria > Actinomycetota > Acidimicrobiia > Acidimicrobiales > Microtrichaceae > Dermatobacter. Next base: position 7,839 of record JAEXGP010000308.1, read on the forward strand.
CCCAGCTCGTCGAGCTGCTCGGCGTCGATCGCGGTCGGCGCCTTGGTGAGCGGGTCCGTGCCCGACTGGGTCTTGGGGTACGCGATGACCTCGCGGATGTTCTCCTCGCCCACCAGGAGCGCGACCAGACGGTCGATGCCGAAGGCGAAGCCCGCGTGCGGCGGTGCGCCGTACCGGAAGGCGTCGAGCAGGAACCCGAACTTGAGCTGCGCCTCCTCGTCGGAGATGCCGAGCAGCTCGAAGATGCGGCGCTGGACGTCGGGGCGGTGGATACGGACGCTGCCGGAGCCCAGCTCCCAGCCGTTGAGGACCAGGTCGTAGGCCTGGGACCGGACGCGGAGCAGGTCCTCGGGCGAGCCCCCCGCTGCGACGGCGTCGAGCAGCTCGAGGTCCTCCTCGTGCGGCATCGTGAACGGGTGGTGCGCCGAGACCGGGCGCCCCGTGGCGGCGTCGATCGACTCGAACAGCGGGAAGTCGACCACCCACAGGAACTGCAGGCCGCCCTCGTCCACGGGCGGGCGGCCGAGCTCCAGGCGCAGGAGTCCGAGCACGTGGCACGTCGGCAGCCACTCGTCCGCGACCAGGAACAGCAGGTCGCCCACCTGGGCGCCGGTGCGCTCCACGATGCGCGCCAGCTCGGACTCGGACAGGAACTTGGCGATCGGGGAGTTGAGCGTGGTGCCGCCGTCGCCGTCCTCGACGCGCATCCACACGAGGCCCTTGGCGCCCCAGCGCTTGGCCTGGTCGGTGAGGTCGTCCAGCCGGCTCCGCGAGGTGTCGGCCGAGCCGCCCTCCAGGCGGATGCCCTTGATCGACGCCGCCTTGAAGGCGTTGAAGCCGGTGTCGGCGAACACGTCGGTCAGCTCGATCAGCTCCATGCCGAAGCGGATGTCGGGCTTGTCGGAGCCGTAGCGGTCCATGGCCTCGTGCCACGTGATGCGCGGGACGTCGGCCACGCGCTGGCCGGTGACGGCCTCCGACGCGGAGCTGACCGCGGTGGTGATCGCGAGGATGACGTCCTCCTGGCCGGCGAAGCTCATCTCGGCGTCGAGCTGCGTGAACTCGAACTGCCGATCCGCTCGCAGATCCTCGTCGCGGAAGCAGCGGGCGATCTGGTAGTAGCGGTCGACGCCGCCCACCATGCACAGCTGCTTGAAGAGCTGCGGGCTCTGCGGCAGCGCGTAGAAGGTGCCCGGCCGGTGACGGGACGGCACGACGAAGTCGCGGGCACCCTCGGGCGTGGAGGCGATCAGCATGGGCGTCTCGACCTCGACGAAGCCCTGCGCGTCCATGGCGCGCCGGATCGCGCCGTTGACCTGGGCGCGGGTACGCAGGTTGCGCTGCATGACGTCGCGCCGGAGGTCCACGTAGCGGTACCGGAGTCGCACGGTCTCGTCCACGTCCGCGGCGCGGTCGTCGAGCGGGAACGGCGGCGGCTCCGCCTCGGACAGGATCTCGACGGTGCAGTCCCCGACCTCGATCTCACCGGTGACGAGCGCGGGGTTGACCGTGCCCTCGGGCCGGGGCCGCACGGTGCCGGTGATGCGAAGGACGTACTCGCTGCGCAGGTCGTGCGCGCCGTCGACGACGCACTGCAGCAGGCCCGTGTGGTCGCGGAGGTCGATGAAGGCCAGGTGCTCGCCGTGCTCGCGACGGCGGGCGACCCAGCCGCAGACGGTCACGGTCTGGCCGATGTGCTCGGGCCGCAGTTGCCCGCACATGTGGGTCCGCAGGGCGGTGGGGGCGTACTCGGTCACAGGTGCTTCCTCAGGTCGTCGATCAGCTCGTCCAGGGGCACGCGGCGCTGCTCGCCGCCGCCGCGCAGGTCGCGGACGGTCACCTCGCCCGCCTCCTGCTCGTCGCTGCCGACGAGCAGTGCGAACCGGGCGCCGGAGCGGTCCGCAGACTTCATCTGGGCCTTCATGGACCCGCCACCGAAGCGGCGGTCGGCCGACAGCCCCGCGGCACGTAGCTCGTGCGTGAGGTCGCGGGCGGCGGTGCCGCCGACCAGGTCGACCACGAAGGCGTCCATGCTCCGCTCGGGCGCAGCGAACACGTCCTCGGCGTCGCAGGCCAGCAGGATCCGGTCGACGCCGAGTGCGAACCCGATGCCGTCCGTCGGCGGGCCGCCCAGGTCCTCGGCGAGCCGGTCGTAGCGACCGCCCCCGCCGACCGCGTTCTGCGCCGCATCCAGCGCGTCGGCGACGTACTCGAACGTGGTGCGCCGGTAGTAGTCCAGGCCGCGGACCAGCCGGTCCTCCACCGTGTACGGGATGCCCAGCGAGTCCAGCCCGGCCAGCACGCGCTCGAAGTGCGCGGCGGCCTCGTCGGACAGGTGGTCCGCCACCTTCGGCGCCCCCGCCACGACGGCTCGGTCCTCGGGGCGCTTCGAGTCGAGGACGCGCAGCGGGTTCCGCCCCAGCGTCTCGACCGCCTTCTCGGACAGCTCACCGCGGTGCGCCTCGAGGTGCAGGCGAACGGCCTCGGTGTAGCGGGCCCGGTCCTCGTGCTCCCCCAGCGAGTTCACGAGCAGGCGGACCTGACGGAGCCCCAGTCGCTCGTAGAAGCGCCAGCCCAGGGCGATGACCTCGACGTCCAGGTCCGGATCGTCCACGCCCAGGACCTCGACGCCGACCTGCTCGAAGCTGCGGTAGCGGCCCTTCTGGGGGCGCTCGTGGCGGAAGTTCGCGCCGGCGTACCAGACCTTCCACGGCAGGAGCGGCTTGTGCTGCACGAACGCCCGCACGGCCCCGGCGGTCATCTCGGGCCGCAGCGCGATCCGGGTGCCGTCCTTGTCGACGAAGTCGTACATCTCCTTGGTGACGACGTCGGTGGCCTCGCCGACCCGCAGGAACACGCCGAGGTCCTCGACCAGCGGCAGCACGAGCTCGTGGTAGCCCGCCGCCTCCACCACCTCGGCGAAGGCGGCCACGAGCGCGCGGCGCCGCGACGACTCCGGCGCCAGCACGTCGCGCATGCCGGTGAGGGCCCGGAAGGCCTCGACCGGCTGGGGTGCCGGGGCCTCGGCGGCCGGGGGTGGCGGTTCGGTCACGGGAGGCCACGCTACCGGAGCGCTCGCGGCGTCCCGGCACCCGTTCCGGCCGGGCTCCCGGGTCAGGGCTTGACGATCGAGCGGACCTGCGTGAGCAGGTCGTCCTCCTGGCGGTGGTAGATCGTGGGCAGCCCGGTCGCCTCCTGGTGGGCGTCCGCGATCCACTCCATGATCCGGTGGCAGTCGTTCTTCTCCCGCACCCGGGTCAGTGCACCGACCTCGAGCGCCGGGTGCGACGGGTCCAGCGACACCGCGATCGGCAGCACGAACTTGCAGCCGAGCATCAGGTTGATCGTGCCGTCGTAGAGCGGCTGCAGGTGCACGGTCTCGAGCGAGCCGTCGGGCTCGTAGCCGCGGAGCTGGCGCCACTGGGCCTTCATCCGCTGGACCATCTCGACCGCCACCGACAGGTCCTGGCTCCCGCTGGCCGCCATGGCCAGCAGCTGACCCCCCTCGGACAGCCGGACGTCGAGCTCGTGGCGCATGAGCTGGTTGTTGGCGCGCACGAGCGCCGGGTCGAGCTTGGCGCGGCGCCGGGAGTGCGTCTGGGGCACCGACAGGAACGTGCGGGCGCCGCACTGCAGCACCTGCATGGCCGGGATGTTGAACGCCATGCGGGTGGTGACCATGCGGCTGACGAGCACGTTCATGCGCACGGCGAGGTCCTCGACCTCGATGTGCTCGCCGAGCACGCCGAACTCGCGGCCGCTCGAGCACATCGCGTCGATCATCGCCCCGCCCACGAGCGCGATGTCGATGATCTGGCCGTGGTTGGTCACCACCGCCACGTTCGTGCCCTCGTTGAACACCAGCTGGTAGAGCGCATCGAGGCGCTCGGCGATCACCGGGTCCCGGAACCGCTCCAACAGCCAGGGGAAGTTCGGGTAGGCCGCGTTGGCGTAGAGCTCGATCGTGTCCGTGTTGGCCGGCCGGGGCTCGATGACCACGCACGACGGATCGTGGAACTCCAGGCTCGGCGTGTACGGCAGCGGCTGCAGCACTGCGTGGTGCCCTTGGCGCGCCAGCCCCGAGAGCGCCTTGTAGTACGCCGCGGGGTCGGTGGCGGCCAGCAGCTCGCGAGCCTCGTCGATCGGTGAGCTCGATCGGGCCGTGTCCATCGACCCCTCCTCGGTGGCGGCCGCGCCGCCGTCGGTGCCGGCCGGCTCCAGGCCCACCAGGTGGAGGTCGGGGCGGTCGGACTTGGATCGGTCGGCGCGCGGGCTCATCGGGGACATTCTGCTCCCGCGACGGCCGGAACGCGACCCGGGCGCGACGGTGGGCCGGGTCGTGGACCCGGCCCGCCGTGGTCGCCCTCGGATGCGATGCCGGAGCGGGTCCGGCGCCGGGTCGCCCGGACGGCGACCCGGCGGGGGGTCAGAGGGTGATCTGGTTGGCCACCGGACCGGTCTGGCCGGCGATGCCGTTGATGCCGAGCGAGCCACCGGGACCGCCGGCGCCACCGGTGCCGCCGCTGAACGACGGCGTCGAGTGGTTCACGGTCGAGGTGTTGCTGACGACACCGAAGGCCGGGCCGCCGGCACCGCCGCCACCGGCGCCTGCGTGACCGCCCCGGGCGCCGTCGCCGCCCTTGCCACCACCGCCGCCGGACTCGAAC
>JAEXGP010000379.1 GCA_023450775.1 Actinomycetes bacterium
GCCCGGCGCCCGCCGGGATGCGCTTGTGCAGCACGATCCCCGCCGTTCGGCCCACGAGCCGCAGCGCCCGGGACACCAGGTCGTCGTCGTGGCCCGGCTCGCGCACGCCGTCGCGCTCGACCACCAGGCCGTCGCCCGACGGGTCCACCTGCAGCGTGTCACCCACGTCCAGCGTGACCATCTCCGCGTCGATCAGGTGGTAGCCGTCGTCGCGGAGGCCCGTCATGCGCAGCGACACCGTGAGCTTGGCGGGGGCGAAGAGCTCGACGGTCACGACGCCCCTCCCCCGCCGGCCAGCACCTCGGCCAGGCGGACCCAGTCGTCGAGGCCGAGCCGCTCGGGTCGCAGCTGCGGGTCGATCCCCGCGGCGTCGAACGCGCCGACGTCGATCGTGCGACCGAGCGTGGAGCGCAGCATCTTGCGCCGCTGGCGGTAGGCCTGCTCGACCAGCGGGAACACGTCCGCCGGACCGACGAGCGTCGACGGCGGTCCGTGCCGCTCGATGCCGACCACCGCGGACTGCACACGCGGTCGGGGCACGAAGACCTCGGGCGGGACGGTCGTCAGGATGCGGGCCGAGGCGTACCAGGCGAGCTTCACCGACGGGATGCCGATCGTGCGGTCGCCGGGGGCCGCGCACAGGCGCTCGGCCACCTCGAGCTGGACCATGACGACCAGGCGCCGGACCTGCGGCGCCTCGGCCAGGACCCGCATGACGACCGGGACCGCGACGTTGTACGGCAGGTTCGCGACGAGCGTCCACGGGTCGTTCCCCAGGAGCTCCGACCAGTCGACCACCAGCGCGTCGCCCTCCACGACCCGCACGTCGCCGGCCGCCGGCTCCGCGTCCCAGTCCTCGTCCTCGTCCTCGTCCTCGTCCTCGTCCGGGGTCGAGGCGGCGGCGAGGACCTCGTCGAGCACCGGCAGCAGCGAGCGGTCCTTCTCCACCGCCAGCACCCGGGCACCGGAGGCGGCCAGCGCCAGCGTCAGCGAACCCAGGCCCGGACCGACCTCGACGACGCGGTCGCCCGGGCCCACCCCGGCCAGCCGGGCGATGTGGGCGACCGTGTTCGGGTCCGCGACGAAGTTCTGGCCGAGCGAGCGACGCGCCTCGAGCCCGTGGCGCTCGAGCAGGTGCTTGACCTCTCCGAGTCCGAGCACGTCAGCCGTTGCGCGTCGAGGCGGTCGTGCCGGAACCCGCGGTGCCGCTCGCCCCGGTCCTCGAACCGCTCGTGCCGGTGCCGCTCGTGCCGGTGCCGGTGCGGCCCGGCGAGGTGGTGGTCGTGGTGGTGGTGGTGACGGAGCCCGACGGCGGGACGGTCGACGGGCGGCGCTCCTCGTACCGGCTCGAGCCCTTGCGGTACCAGTCGGGGAGGATCGTGATCGGCGTCGGCGGGAGCGTCTCGACCGGCACGTCCGCGACCGTCGTGGTCGAGGAGGTCGACGTCGTCGTCGACGCCGAGGTCTCGTCGTCGCCCGACCCGGTGATCCACGCGACCAGGAGCACCATCACGGCGACCACGCTGACGCCGGCCGCGATCAGGATCCGGGGCGGCATCGCGTTCACGCCACCGCCCCGGCGGACGGGTCCGGCCCCGGCAGCGCGTAGAAGCGACGGGCGGTCGCGGTCGTCGCCGCCGCGACCTCCTCGACCGGTCGCCCGAGGAGCTCGGCCACCTCCTCGCCGACGCGCGCCACGAGCGCGGGCCGGTTGCGCCGACCCCGGTGCGGGACGGGTGCGAGGTACGGCGAGTCGGTCTCGACCATCAGCCGGTCGAGGGGCGCAGCGGCCACCGCGGCGCGGAGGTCCTCGGCGCTGCGGAAGGTCACGATCCCCGAGATCGACAGCAGCGCGCCCACCTCGAGGCAGCGCTCGGCCTCGGCCGGGCCGCCGGTGAAGCAGTGGAAGACCGTCCGCTCGGGGACGCCGTGCTCCTCGAGCACCTCGAACGTCTCGTCCCACGCCTCGCGGGTGTGGATGACCAGCGGCAGGCCCGTGCGGTGGGCGAGGTCCACCTGGGCGCCGAAGGCGCGCCGCTGCTCGTCCCGCGGGGAGTGGTCGTAGTGGTGGTCCAGCCCGCACTCGCCGATCGCGACCAACCGGCCGTCGCCCACCTCGAGCGCGGTCTCGACCAGCTCGACGAGCTCGTCGACGCCGTTGCGGGCGTCGTGCGGGTGGACGCCCGCGGTCGCCCACACGTGGTCGAACCGGCCGGCCAGCTCCAGGCACGCCGCCGAACGCGCCGCGTCGGTGCCGACGGTCACCAGCTCTCGGACGCCGGCGCCGAGCGCGTCGGCCACCACCGCACCCGGATCGTCCTCGCCGTCGAGGTGGCAGTGGTTGTCGATCCACCCGGGGCCGGTGGCCGCGGTCGGCTCCGCCAGGGCCGTCTCGTCAGCTCCGGTCACGGCGCAACGGTAACCGAGGAGCTCACACGTCCATCATCACGACACCGGCCGGACCGGCCGCGAACGTGCGGATGGGAGCGGCGGCGTCCTCGGCGTCGAACGTGACGGTGCGGCCCTCCACGAGCGTCAGCACGACCGAGTCGGCCCACGCCAGCAGCGCCC
>JAEXGP010000351.1 GCA_023450775.1 Actinomycetes bacterium
CCGTCGACCTCGACCAGCTCGACGACCGTCGGGTCGGGGAACTGCACGTCGCCGTCGTCCTCGAACTCGACCGCCACGTTCCGGTACCACTCCGGCTGGGCGGCCGTGAGGTCCGGCTCGCTGTCGCACGGCTCATCGCCCGGCCCCTGCGGGAACGGCGCGTAGAAGGCGACCAGGTAGGTGGCGTCGTCGGCCACGGCCATGTCGTAGGTGCCGTCCTCGCCGGTCACCGCCAGGAAGTTGCGCTGGACGTCGCCCTCGACCGGGAGCCCGATCACGCAGATGCCCGGCTCGGGCAGCCCGGTCGAGTCCCAGCGCACGGTGCCCGTCATGCTCTGGAGCGGCGACATGCCGTCGACCTCGATGGCTCCGGCGTCGCACGCCGAGTGGCCGTCGCCGTCGCCGTCGGTCGGGCGGGAGCTCCCCTCCTGGTCGTCCGCGGGCGTCCCGCAGCCGCCATCGGTGACGAAGTCGATGGCCGGGTTCCCGTCGAGCGGCTCGTAGTACTCGGGCTCGGCGCCCGGCGACGCGTTGTCGAGTCCGTCGGTGACCTCCCAGAACCGGGAGGTGTCGGTCAGATCGGTGCCCGTGGGGTTGCAGTCGGCCGTGTCGGCGACGTTGAAGTCGCCCACGGTGATCGAGGCCATCGGGCTCAGCTGCTTGCAGTTCCAGGCGGAGTTGCGGGCGAGCAGCGAGCGCTGCAGGACGACCGCCGCCGTCCCGTCGGCGGTGACGCCCGAACCGTTGTCGACGATCGTGACGTGGCGCAGCGTGGTCGAACCGCCGGCGGACCAGAACGCCGCGCCCGGCGACGTCGAGCTGTTGCCCGCGAGCGTGCTGTCGACCATCGTGAGCGACCCGTCGGTCACGGCCACGCCGCCGCCCAGGTCGGCGGACCCCCGCAGGACCGCCGAGTGGTGGAGCTCGAGCGACCCGCTCGACACGTTCGCGCCGCCGCCCTCCTGGGACGCGGCGTTCCCGTCGAGCACCGCCCGGATCGAGGCCGAGCCACCGGCGATCTCCAGGCCGCCGCCGAAGGGTGCCTCGCTGCGGTTCACCATCACCTTGCCCTCGGGACCGGTGGTGAACGTGCCGTCGGCGAGCAGCACGCCGCCTCCGGACGCGGCGGCGCGGAGGCGTTCGAAGATCATCCACCCGTCGACCTGGATCGTCCCGCCGACCTGGGCGATACCGCCTCCGGCCGTCGCTTCGACCGTCCGTGACGGGTCGATGGAGTCCGCGCCGCCCATGATGCTCAGCCCGCTGCCCTGCTGGACGGTGACCGAGCCCTCGTTGTGCAGCTGGCCGCCGACCGATGCCGAGCTCCGGCTGAGCTGGCTCGACTCGCAGGAGTCCTTGAACTGGACGTCGCCGGTCGAGGCGTTGAAGAGCCCGCCGCCGATGGTCGCGACACCGCCGTCGATCTGCCCGCCGACGACCGACAGCGCCGCGGCGTTGTAGACGTCGCCGCCCGAGGTGGCGGAGGAGAACCGCACGGCCGCCCGGCAGGCGATCGTGACGCTGCCGCTGTGGTTGGCGATGCCCCCGCCGTCACCATCGGCGGAGTTGACGTCCAGGTACACGTCATGGGACGGCATGCCCCCGCCGCTCGTGCCGGACAGCTCCACGGTGCCGTCGTTGACGATCGCACCGCCGTCGCCATCGGCCGAGTTCGTGCTCAGGTAGATCACACCGCCGGTGGGCGAGGTGGACGAGTTGTGCACCACGAACGAGCCGCCCGCTCGCACGGCGACCGCGCCGCCGTCACCGTCGGCGTGGTTCGAGTAGAGCGCGGTGAGGCGGTCGTCGTTCCCCGCCGTCGGCGAGTTGGTGACCGTGACCGCGCCGGAGGTCAGGATCGCTCCACCGTCACCGGCGCTCTCCCCTCCCGCGAGCGTGACGTCGACCAGATCGAGCGCGCCGCCCGCGGCGACCTCGAAGTGGCGGTCGTCGATCTGGTCGGCCTTGACCATCGTGTACGTGTCGTCCGCGACGCGGTTGCCGACGATCACGACGTGCACGCCGCTCTCCACGTCCAGGTCGCCGAGCTCGTCGCTGCCGTCGCCGTCGGACCCACCGGCGACCGTCAGCGCCAACGTCGTCACCCCCGGATCGAACGTGATGGTCGTCGTCGACCCGGGCGTGGCGTTGGCCTCCTGGATGGCGGCCCGCAGCGTGCAGGCACCACCGAAGGTCGAGCAGTTGCCGTCGCCCGGATCGTCGTCCGGCGCGTCCTCGTGTGTGTTCACCGTGTACGTCCCGGCCGCCGACACGGGCGATGCCGGCAGCACCAGCGCCGTCGCGACGACGGCCGTGGCCGCCAGGGCCCGGACGACGCGGCGCGCCAGGTGGACGGGGTTCCCTTCCGCTTCCTTCATGGGTCCCGTTCGGCGCCGCCCCCCGCACGCTGAGGCGTTCGGGTGACGACGCAGTGCCCGTGTCCGATCGGACACCGACGCGGCGGGCGGCGCTCACCCGCCCCGCACGGGCGCGCAGGTTCGAGCCGCCGGGCCGGCGGCGATGACCAGGGCGCTCAGACGTGCAGGCGGCGGTGCGTGGCCAGCTCGTAGGCCGTGCACGCGGCGACGATCGGCCAGCAGACGATGCCGAGCCACACCGACCACGAGGCGTCGCCGCCGACGAGGTCGATCACGTTCATCGCGATGAGGGCGACGCTGATGACCAGCACCACCCAGTTCAGGTTGCGTCGGGTCTGATCCGTCACCGTGCCGAGGGTATCGGCGGGTTCCGCGGAACCGTCGTGCAGCACCGCCACGCACCCGCGGTGGTCGCACTCACGAACGTGGAAGATCCCCCGCTCGCGCGTCGCGATCGGCCCTTCCGATCCCGGGACGACGGGTTTAGGGTCGAAACCGGAAGACCTTCTTGGAGAGGAAGGGACACCATGGCCTCCCGACGCCACTTGGTGGCCGCGTTCGTCGCGGCCGCATTCCTCGGCGCGTCCGCCGTGAGCGGGTGCTCCCCCGTCGCCGTCACGGCGGGCCCTGCGCCACCGGTCAGCGTCGAGCAGTGGTCGGGCATCGACTGGTGGGCGTTCGGCGACTCGATCTTCGCCGGCCACAACGGCGTCCCCGGCGCGCCCTCGCACCTGCGCGGCGTGGCGAACGCCTCCGTCGGCGGCACCACGCTCGTGCCGATCGCCACGCTCGGCAACCCCAACAGCGACCTGGCCTCGCAGATCACCGAGGCCATCGAGCACAGCGGCAAACCCCGCCACGTCGTCATCAGCTCGGGCATGGCGGACCTCTACGCCCGTCAGCTCTGGGGCGTGGACCTGCCGCCGGACGACTACACCGACCGCTACCGGGAGATCACCGACTGGCTGCGATCGCTCGGCATCGACGTGCACTGGATGACGCTCACGCCCGTGACCCCGTGGGGCATCGTCGGCGGACAGACGGGCATGCAGACGCTGCTGAACGAGTGGCTGCGCGGGAGCGGGCTGCCGATCATCGACTGCGAGGCGGTGCTCCGGGCGCCCGGGTCGGCGTGGCTCGACGACTCGCTGACGTTCGACCTGGACGGCGTGCACCTCAACGAGACCGGAGCGTTCCGCTACGCGGAGTGCATCTCTCACGCCCTCGGGATCCCGCTGACCACCGACCCGGTCCCGGACCCGACGGTGCCCGACCCAACGGTGCCGACCGTGCCGGACCCAACGGTGCCGGACCCGACCGTGCCCGACCCGACCGTCCCCGACGCGACGGTTCCCGACCCGACCGTCCCGGACGCGACCGTGCCCGACACGACGGAGACGCCACCCGCGCCGTGAGCGGTCAGGCGGCGCGGGTGTTGCCGATCCAACTCTCGTAGAGCCGGCCGTACACGCCGCCCTCGGCGACGAGCTCGGCGTGCGGACCCATCTGCACGATGCGACCGGCGTCGAACACCACCACGATGTCCGCCGCCTCCGCGGTCGACAGTCGGTGGGCGATCGACACGGTGGTGCGCCCCGCGGCGAGCTTGGCCAGCGCCTCCGCGAGCGCCCGCTCGGTCTCGGGGTCCACCGCCGAGGTGGCCTCGTCCAGGATCAACAGCCCCGGATCGGCCAGCTGCGCGCGGGCCAGCGCCACGAGCTGGCGCTCGCCCACCGACAGCGCCTCGCCGCGCTCACGGACCGGCGTGGCCAGGCCCTCTGGCAGGGTGTCGACCCACCAGTCCAACCCGAGCGCGGAGAACGAGTCGGCGATCTCGTCGTCGGTGGCGTCGGGACGGCCCATGCGCACGTTGTCGGCCACGGTCGAGTCGAACAGGAACCCGTCCTGGGGCACCAGGCGGATGGCCGACGCGCGCGACGTCTTGGACACGTCGCGGAGGTCGACGCCGCCGAGCAGCACGCGCCCGCTGGTGGGGTCGGCCAGTCGCGTCAGCAGCTTGGCCATCGTGGTCTTGCCGGACCCGGTCTCGCCGACGATCGCGGCGTTGATGCCGGCCGGCAGCTCCAGGCTCACGCCGTGGAGCACGGGGTGGCCGGGTTCGTACTCGAACTCGACGCGGTCCACCTGCACGTCGAGCGCGCCGCCCGGGAGCACCGCACCGGGCACGGGCTCGGTGACCTCGACCGGCTCGTCCATCAGCCGCAGGACCTTGCGCCAGCCCGCGAGCGCGGTCTGGGTCTGGTCGAGCACCTCGCCGAGCTCGGCCACCGGCTGGACGATGAGGTTCGTCAGGAACAGGCAGGCGACGAGCGTGCCGGCCTGCAGACCCCAGCCCGGACCCCACCACACGCCCACGCCGACCACCGCGGCCAGCGCCAGGCCGCTGAACAGGTCCGAGACCGGGAACATGATGGCGAAGAAGAACCGCGCCCGGACCTGCGCCCGGTACTGGTGCTCGATGCGCCGGGTCAGGCGTCGGCGGGCGGCGCCCACGTCGCCGTAGGCGCGGACCACGCGGATGCCGCCGACGGTCTCGGAGATCTCCGACAGCGTGTCGCCGACCGCGTTGCGCAGGTCGTCGTACGCCTTGAGCTGGCGGCGCTGGACCAGCCGCATGATCGGCAGCACCGGCAGGAGCACGGCCACGAGCACCAGGGCCAGCTGCCAGCTGTAGATGGCGGTCATGGTCAGGGCCACGACGATCATCGTGGAGTTCACGGCCCAGCTGACCGCGCCCCACGAGGCGAACTGGGCGAGGGTCTCGATGTCGGACGTGACGCGGGAGACGAGCACGCCCTTCTTGGCCTCGTTGTGGTGGCTGATCGACAGCTCGTGCACGTGCGCGAAGGCCCGGGTCCGCAGGCCGTACAGCACGTTCTCGGCCGTGGTCATCAGCCGGTAGTACGTGATGCGGTTGAGGACGGCGAGCGCCAGGATCGCCACCGCCGCACCCGCGCAGGTCCACACGACGAACGGCCAGTCGGGGCTGCCGCCGGAGATGCCCTTGTCCAGGATCTGCTGGATGGCGATCGGCACCACGAGCTTGCCGAGCGCGATGACCATGGCGAACGACAGCGACGCGGCGAAGCCCTTCTTGAGCTCGGGTGTGGCGCGGACGCCGGTCCGGAGGACCTCCATGGCCTTGATCGGCTCGGCGTCCTGCTCGTCGTCCGGGGAGTTCGGTCGGATCGGCATCAGCGCTCACCTCCCTCGGGTTCCACGTCGGCGGGGTCGACCTCGATGGGCTCGATCTCCGCCTCCTCCTCGTAGGCCGTGACGAGCGCGGCGTACTCGGCGTCGGCCAGCAGCTCCTCGTGGGTGCCGACGTTGCGGACCCGGCCCTGGTCGAGGTGCACGACCTTGTCGGCCAGCAGGATCGTCGACAGGCGGTGGGCGACCACGACCATCGTCGTGTCGCCGCGGCGGAGGCCGTCCAGGATCTCGGCCTCGATCACGGGGTCGACGGCCGAGGTGGCGTCGTCGAGCACGAGCACCCGTGGATCGCCGGCCAGGGCCCGGGCCAGGGCGACGCGCTGGCGCTGACCGCCCGACAGCGTGACGCCGCGCTCGCCGACGATCGTGTCGCGTCCCTCCGGCAGGCGGCCGACGAAGCGCGCGGCACGGGCCCGGTCGAGGGCCTCCTCCATCCGCTGGTCGCCGACGTCGCGGCCCAGCGTGACGTTGTCGCGCACCGGCGAGGCGAACAGGTACGACTCCTGGAAGGCGAGCGACACCGCGGCCCGGAGCTCGTCGGGTCTGAGGTCGGTGACCGGCACGCCGCCGACCAGGACCTCGCCGCCGGTGGGCTCGTCCAGGCGCACGAGCAGCTGGGCGAGCGTGGACTTGCCGGCGCCGGTGGAGCCCACCAGGGCCACCACCTCACCGGGGTCGACGGTGAAGGAGACGCCGTCGAGCACGGCTGCGTCGCCGTACGCGAACGAGACGTCGCGCAGCTCCACCGCCAGCGGCCCGTCGGGCAGCGTCGCCGCGGGTGCGTCGGGACCCGTGTGCTCCACGGCCGGGTCGACCGGCTCGTCGGTGAGGTCGTCGACCCGCTCGATCGACACCACGGCGCGTGGGATGGACTCGAACATGAAGCCGACGATCCGCATGGGGAACGCCAGCCAGCCGAACAGGGCGACCGCCTGGACCAGGTCGCCGGCGGTGGCCGACCCGTGGTCGATGCGCCACGCGCCGGCGAGCAGCAGCAGGACCGTGCCCAGGTTGGGGAGCATGTCGAGCAGCGGCTCGAACGACGCCGTCATGCGGGCCACGACGAGCCGCTGCGAACGCAACCGGTCGGCCGCGGCGTCGAAGCGCTCCTGCTCCTGCGCCTCCCGGCCCAGCGTCTTGACCACGAGCACGCCGTCGAAGCTCTCGTGCGCGATCGAGCTCACGTCGCCGAGCCGGGCCTGGACCAGCGCGGCCGGTTCGTGGACCCGGTTGGTGTACCAGCGGCTGATGAACGTGAGCGTGGGGAACAGCAGCAGGGCCACCACGCCGAACGCCGGATCGGCCAGGAACAGGCTCACGAGCGAGATCACGACGAGCGCGACGACGCCGAGCGAGAACGGCAGCGGCATGAGCGTCTGCGCCGCGGTGGTCACGTCGACGTCCGCGTTGGCCAGCAGCTCGCCGGTGGGGCGCTTCCGGTACGACGACAGCGGCATGGTGAGGAGCCGTTCGACGACGCTCGTCCGCAGCGACCGCTGCGTGCGGGCCTCGGTGAGCGAGCCGAACCAGCGCCGGACTCCCACCGAGATGCCCCTGGCCAGGCCGACCAGGAACAGGGCGGCGACGGCCCACCAGACCGTGGAGCCCGGGACGCCCTCGTCGGAGAAGCCGGGCGTGATCACCTCGTCGGTGACGCGGCCGAGCACGTAGCTCGCCGCCACGACGATCGCCGCCCAGCCCACGCCGCCCACGAGCGACATGGCGAACGGCCCGGGGTGCATGCGGATGAACCGGCCGATCAGCCGCACGCCCTTGCGGGTGACGGAGGGGCCTGCGCCGTCCTCGCCGGAGGGGCCGAGGGGCGCCTCGTCGGTCGGTGCGGCGTCGGGTTCGGGGGCGAGGAGGGTCACCGGATTCCTGCAACGTCGGGAAAATGCGCAGCCTTCCACCCCGAGCAGGTTTCTGACCACCGGGAACCGCGCTCGGGCGTGCTGCCGGTCATGAGAATCGTCGTGGGGCCGGCACGGCTGGCACCGGCCCGGACGCGACGGTGCCCGGTTCCAGGGAACCCCGCACCCCGGAAGGGAGAGTGGCGACGGCCTATCCGGGGCCCGTCGGCTCCAAACCTCGGACCGCAGGATTCCTGCGGTCGGTGCGGCCCGGCGAGGATCGTCGCCGGGGACGGGCCGTCGGTCAGACCGGCAGCTGGATGGACTTGGTCTCGAGGAACTCCTCCAGACCCCAGCGGCCGCGTTCGCGGGTGTTGCCCGACTGCTTGTAGCCGCCGAAGGGCGCCTCGGTGTTGAACGGCGCGCCGTTCACGTCCACCTGGCCGGTCCGCAGACGGCGGGCGACGGACTTGGCCCGCTCGACGTCGGCCGACTGCACCGCCCCGGCCAGGCCGTAGACCGTGCCGTTGGCGATGGCGACGGCGTCGTCCTCGTCGGTGTAGGTGAGGATCGACAGCACCGGGCCGAAGATCTCCTCCTGGGCGATGGTCATGTCGGGCGTGACGTCGGTGAAGACGGTCGGCTTGACGTAGTAGCCCTTCTCGAAGCCCTCGGGCTGCTCGGGGCCACCCAGTGCGAGCGTGGCGCCCTCGTCGATGCCCTTCTGGATGAAGGAGCGCACCCGCTCCTGGTGCGCCTTGGACGAGAGCGGGCCCAGGTTGTGGAACAGGTCGGGCTCGTCGGCCTTGGGGTCGACCAGGCCGACCTTGGAGGCCTCCTCGAGGACGGCGTCGATGTACTCCTGCTTGCGGGACTCGGGGACCAGGAGGCGGGTGAGGGCCGAGCAGGTCTGGCCGGAGTTGATGTAGCAGCCGAAGACGGCGCCCATGGCGACGGCGGTCGGATCCGCGTCGTCGAGCACGACGTTGGCGGACTTGCCGCCGAGCTCCAGGCCGACCCGCTTGGCGGTCGGGGCTGCGGCCTTGGACACCTCGGCGCCCGCCCGGCCGGAGCCGGTGAAGGAGACCATGTCGACGTCGGGATGGCCGGAGATGGCGGCGCCGACCTCGGGGCCGGTGCCGACGACCAGGTTGAACACGCCCTTGGGCAGGCCGACCTCGTCGAGCACCTCGGTGAGGATGTAGGCGTTGAGCGGGGTGACCTCGGACGGCTTGAGCACCACAGTGCAGCCGGCGGCGAGGGCCGGGACGACCTTGCAGATGATCAGGTACAGCGGGTAGTTCCACGGCGTGATGGCGCCGACGACGCCGATCGGCTCGCGGACCACCAGGCTGTTGCCGACCTGCTCCTCGAAGGCGTAGTTCTCGACGAGCTTGGCGAACGTCTCCCACTCGCCGAGGCTCAGGCCGGCCTGGACCATCTGGGCGAAGGCCTTGGGCGAGCCGACCTCGGACGTGATCACGTCGACGATGTCGTCGTAGCGGGCGGCGAGCGAGGCGCCGATGTCGCGCAGGTACTTGGCGCGCACGTCGACCGGGGTCTGCGACCACGTCTCGAACGCGGCCTTGGCGGCGGCGACCGCGGCGTCCACATCCGCGGCGTTGCCCTCGGGCACGCGACCGATCACCTCTTCGGTGGCCGAGTCGATCACGTCCAGCGTGCCGGTGCCCTGGGAGGGCACCCACTCCCCGTTGATGTAGAAGTTCTCGTAGACCTTCACCTGGTCCCCCTGTGGTGCGTGGCGGTTGCGGCGATCGCGGCGGGTTGTCGGCTCGATCGGCGGAACTTGACCGATCCGTCAAGTTCTACGGCGATCGTACCCCCGCCG
>JAEXGP010000028.1 GCA_023450775.1 Actinomycetes bacterium
CCCCCCGGCGGGCGCCCCCCCCCCCCGGGCGGGCGGGCACGGCGGGCAGCCGAGCTCGGTCGCCAGCGCCCGGGCGTGGCGGACCAGCGCCAGGGACCCCTGCTCGTCGGCGATCTCCTCCGCCAGCGCCAGGTGCTCCCCCGCCACCGACAGATCGCCCCGCGCCGCGGCGACGCGACCGCGGGCGATCTCGACGATCGGTTCCACCCAGCGCTCGCGGAACGTGTCGAGCTCGAACTGGGCGGCGTCGAGACGCTGCTGCGCGTCTTCCATCTCGCCGTGCTGGGCGAGCTCGGCGGCCAGGTTGGCCAGGAAGGTGCTGAGGGTCGAGCGACCGCCGACCGCCAGGTAGCGGTCCCGGCCCCGGTCGAAGATCGCCAGGCCCTCCTCCACCTCACCGCTCACCACGGCGAGGATCCCGGCGTACATGGTCAGCTCGGCATCGAAGAACGCGTGGTGCGTGGTGGGATCGGCCTCGCGGGCGATCCGCTGCAGCTCCGCGACCACGTCCCATCGTGCGGTGGACGACGCCGGCGTGCCCGCGAAGCACGTGAGCGACGCGATCGACGGCCCGTTCGGCGCGTGGGCGATCGCGAGGGCCAGATCGTCGGCGGTGTGCTCCTCGCGGTCGCCCCGCAGGCCGTGGAGCAGGATCCAGAACGAGTACGTCAGCACGACGAGCTCGCCGAGGAACGGGTCGTCGGACGGCACCTGCCGGGGCACGAGCTCGAGCGCCTCGTCGATGAAGGTGACCGCGTCCTCGATCCGGCCCATCTGCCAGTGCCAGACCGCCGTCGTCTGGAGCGCGATGCAGCGGTTCTCGGGACGGCCACCACGGCTGGTGAGCTCGAGGAGCTCTCGCATCGGCGCCTCCGACTCCGCGATGCGCGCGGCGGTCGCCTTCGAGGCGAAGCTGAACCACATCAGCGTGGCCAGCACGTCGTCCTCGCCCAGGTCGACGGCCAGCTTGCGGGCCCGGTCGACGATCTCCGGGCGGACGCCCTGGTAGTAGCTGCTGGACCGGATGACGTCGAGCAGGCGCAGCAAGGTGCCCAGTTCGGCACGCCAGTCGTCCTCGGTGCTCCCGGTCGCCCGGCGCAGGTCGGCGGCACGGGTGAGCAGATCCTCCGCCGTCGGGTACGCCATGCGCCCGACCGCCACCTCGGAGGCGCGTTCGAGCGCCGAGGCGGCGCGCCCGCCGACCCCGATCGGCGCCGCCTGCCAGAGGTGCTCCGCAAGGATTTCCGCGTCGTCGGCACCGGCACCCCGGTCCTCCATGGCGTCCGCGACGCGCAGGTGCAGCCGGGCCCGCCGGAGGGGGCTCAGCTGCTCGAGCACGACCTCGCGCACCAGCGCGTGGCTGAACCGCCACTGGAACGGCCGGTCGGGGACGTCCACCAGCACGTGCTGGTTGATCGCGGGCTCCAGACGTTCCAGGCACACCTCGGCCGACGTGCCGTCCGCCGCGGCGACCAGATCGATCACCACGTCGCGGCCGGTCACGGCCGCCACGGCGAGCAGCTCCCTGGTGTCCTCGGGCAGCTGCGCGAGGCGCTGGCTGATCACCTCGCCGACGGTCGCCGGGACGGTCAGGTTCGTCTGGTGGTCGGCCTCGAAGAGGCGACGCAGCTCGATGGCGAAGAACGGGTTGCCCTCGGCGCGGTCGTGGATGGTGGACGCGGCGTCGTCGTCCACGTCGCCGCCCAACGAGCGCACGATCTCGGCGGTCTCGGGTCTGGTGAGCCCGCGCAGGGCGATGCGGCGGCTGCCCGACCGTCGGGCGATCGCGGCGAGTGCCCGGGGCAGCTGGGTGTGGCGTCCGATCTGCAGAGGTCGCATGGTGGCGACGACCAGCACGTGGCCGTCCAGGTTCGACGCCAGGAACCCGAGGAGCTCGAGCGAGGTCTCGTCCGCCCACTGCAGGTCGTCGAGCAGCACCACCAGCGGCGTGGTCGCCGAGGCGGCCGCGAGCAGCGAAGCGACCGCGTCGAACAGCTCGAAGCGCACGTCGGCCGGTCGCCCCGGCACGGACTCGGCGTCACCGGCGAGCAGCTGCTGGACGACCTCCGGTGACTCGCCGCTGAGCTCGATGGCGGCGCGGAGCGGTTCGAGCCACGGCCACAGCGCCGGCGCGGCACCGCCCTCGTCGGCGCGACCCCACACCACGGGGACGCCACGCCGGGCGGCGATGAAGCCGATCTCGTCCGCCAGGCGGGTCTTGCCGATGCCGGGTTCACCCTCGAGCACGACGAACTGGCTGCGGGCCGCCGTCTGCTCGAGTGCGTCGGTCAGCGCCATGACCTCGGCGACGCGGCCCACCAGGGGAAGCCCGGACGGCGAGAACCCGCCGGCGGGCCCGGTCTGCACCGCCGCGCCATCGGCTGCCGTCGGGGCCGTCGGAACTGCGGCAGCCGGCAGGTCCGGCAGATCGAGGTCGGCGTCGTGGGCCAGGATCGCGGCCTCGAGCTCTCGGAGGGGGCGCCCGGGCTCGATGCCCAACTCCTCGCGGAGCACCGAACTCGCCGTGGCCAGCGTGCGCAGCGCATCGGACTGACGGCCGGAGCGGTACTGCGCGAGTGCCAGCAGTCGGGGCAGCTCCTCCCTCAGCGGGTGCGCCGCCACCAGCTCGGGCAGCTCCGCCGCCACTCGGGCGTGCTGGCGCAGCTCCAACAGCGCGGCGGCCCGGTCCTCGATCGCGGCCAGTCGTCGTTCGTCCAGGCGCACCGCGACGCCTCGGCCCACCTCGGTGTCGGCCAGATCCGCGAGCGCCGGACCGCGCCAGAGCTCGAGCGCGGCGTCCAACGAGTCGAGCGCCTCGGCCACCTCGTGACGGCCGAGCTCGGCCCGGCCGCGGTCGGCGAGCGCCTCGAACCGCCGGAAGTCGACCGCGTCTGCGTCCACGTCCAGTCGGTAGCCACCCGCGTCCAGGCTGAGCTCCGGGCCACCTTGCAGGGCCCGGCGCATGCGGGAGACGTAGGTCTGCAGCGTGCCGGTGGCCGAGGGCGGCGGGTCGTCGCCCCAGATCGTGTCGACGATGGTCTCGATCGCCACGGGCCGGCCCTCGGCGACCAGCAGCATCGAGATCAGGATCCTGGACTGCCGCCCGCGGATGTCGACCGGCGCGCCGGCGTCGTCGACCACCTCCAACGGACCGAGCAGCCTGAACTCCACGTGCGGAGGATATTGGGCGCGCAGGGCTCACTCCGACGCCCGGCTCCACCGCCCGGGCGCTCGGCGTTTCAGGCTGGGGGCGCCTCCGGCACGGGATCGCCGTCAGGGTAGATGCTGCGGGTCTCGGAGCGGCGGTTCCGGTGGTCGATCCAGTCGCTCAGGTACGCCTTCGGCAGGATCTTGATGACCGCCAGCGTGAGGTAGAGCACGGTGTTGATCGCCACGAAGGCGCTCAGCACCGCGAACCACCGCGATTGCATGAGGTCCTCCGGCAGCAGCAGGCCGGCCGACACGATCGCGTTCACGAGACCACCTCCGGTGTCGGCCGGACGGCAGCGGTCGGCATCGTCCCCGTCGCCGCCGTGTTGGCCGCGGTCTCGTGTGCGACGTGACCCCAGGTGGCCTTCCGGGCAAACGTGATGTCGAGGATGCCCTTCACGTAGACGACGTCCAGGTACATGTCGTAGAGCAGCTCCGGCACCAGCAGCGCCGCGAGCAGCCGGGCCCGCCAGCCGCCCTTCCAGGCACTGATGACGCGGTCGACCACGAAGATGCTGCCGACGCCGAGCCAGAAGGGGAACCACACCCATCGGTCGGTGGACAGCGCGGTCACGAGGATCAGGGTCCAGAACGCGCTCAGGGCGATGACCGAGTACCCGATCCCCAGCTGCTGCGCCCAGTACCGGAGCATCGTCGGCGTGGGCCCGTAGGCGCCGAGGTTCTCGAGCGCCCCTCGCTGCCAGCGCAGGCGTTGGGTCCACAGGTTGCGCCACGTGGGCATGAGCTCGGTCACCACGCGGCAGCCGTCGGGCGACGCCATGAGACCGCCGAGCGACTTGATGGCCAGCGTCAGCTCGTTGTCCTCGGTGAGCGCGGCGGTGTCGTAGACGTCGCCGTGCACGCCGGGGATGATCGTGCCGCGGCTGTCCGCCACGGTGCGCAGCGCCCGGGACCGGAACATCGACGCCGTGCCCGTCAGAACGAACACCCGTCCGCGGCGGCGCTTGATCTCTCGTGAGTAGCGCACGTACTCGTTGCGCTGCAGCTGGCCGATGAGGCCGTGGCCCTCCTCGCCGTAGAAGAGGCCGCCGATCGCCATGAGCGCCCGGTCGCTCGTGAACCGCTGGATGCCGGCGGCCAGGAACCCGTCGTCGAGCACCGTGTCGGCGTCCATGCACATGACCACGTCGTTGTCGCCCATGTCGGGCAGCAGGCCCCGCAGCGCCTGGTTGAGTGCTCCGGCCTTCTTCTCCGTGTTGCCGACGGTGGCGAAGACCTCGGCGCCGTGTGCGGCGGCGATGCTCGCCGTCTCGTCGGTGCAGTTGTCGGCCACGACGATCACGCGATCGGGCGCGGGTTCCTGGGCCGCCAGCGAGGACAAGGTGGCGCCGATCGATGCCGCCTCGTTGTGCGCCGGGATCAGCACGGTCACGGTCACCGGACCGGCGAACACCCCGCGCGTCTCCGCCATCACGACCTTGGGGGCGAGCAGCTTGGTGGTGGCATCGGTGGAGCGGCGCGACTTGTCGAGCACCACCCGCTCCACCATCGCCGCGGCGGCCGCGAACAGGAGACCCAGACCCACTGCGCCGAGCACGAGCGCGATCGCCGGGACCTGCGGGTCGTAGCTGAACTCCCAGCGCCCCAGGAACGATGCGACCCT
>JAEXGP010000057.1 GCA_023450775.1 Actinomycetes bacterium
GCCGAGTGGTGGTGGGAGCTGACGTACCGCGTCGGTCCCAACCTCTGGGTGATCCCGCTGCTGATGGCGGCCCTGGCGGTGGGCCTGTTCGTGCTCACGCGGCGGCTCGACGCCCTCGTCGACGCGCCGGCGGAGGATCGTGATCTCTGGGTGCCCGAATGGCTGCTGGCCCGGACGGCGGCGGACGCCGACATCGTCCTCAGCGCGTTCCTCGGGGCGCTGTCGGCGGCGATGGCGCTGGTGTTCTCGACGACCGTCCTCACCTTCTCGCTCGCCTCGTCGCAGCTGGGACCGCGGCTGATCCGCCGCTTCATGCAGGATCCCGTGACGCAGGTGACGCTCGGGCTGTTCCTCTCGGCCGTAATCCTCTGCGCACTCACGCTGGGATCGGTCCGCACGGGGATCGGTCCCGCCGGAGTGCCGGCGGTCTCCTACAGCGTGACGATGCTGGTGGGGATCTCGTGCTTCGTTGCCCTCGTCGTCTACATCCACCGGGTGGCGGTGACGATCCAGGCGCCGAACGTGGTGGCGTCGGTCGTCCGGGCCCTCGACCGGTCGCTGGACGAACGCCAGGCGATGCTCGACGACGTGGTGCCGAGCACCGACGCCGCCGCGGTCGACGCGCTGCGGGCCGAGGCCGAGCGGTCGGGCGCCGTCGTGGTGGCCCCGGCCTCGGGATTCGTCCAGGTGATCGACCACCTGCGCCTGCTGGACGTGACCGAGGAGCAGGACGCCGCGATCGTCATGGAGCACCGCGTCGGGCAGTTCGTCGTGGAGGGCCAGCCGTTGGCGCGGATCGTGCCGGCCTCGGCGGCCGATGCGCTCGGTCGTGACCTGGTCCGCTCGGTGGAGATCGGTGCGGCGCGGACGCGGCGGCAGGACGCCGAGTACGCGATCTACCAGGTGGTCGAGATCGCCATCCGGGCGCTGTCGCCGGCGGTGAACGACACGTTCACGGGGATGACCTGCGTGGACTGGCTCGGCGCGGCGCTGACCCGGATGGGCAGCGAACCGGTGACCACCGGCGGGCTCGACGGCCGCGCCGGACATGTGCGGCTCTACCTCCCGCCGCTGCGCTTCGACCGGGCCGTCCGCGCCGCGTTCGATCTCATCCGCCAGGCCGGCGCGGACAACCCCGCGATCTGCATCCGGCTGCTCGACGTGATCCGCACGACCGTCCGCGACGTGCGGCCCGAGTACGCACCGGCCCTGGGAGCGGTGGCGGACCAGGTGCTGGCGGGCGCGCTGGCGGCCGGTCCGGTCGGCCAGGACGAGGTCGACATCCGCGACCGGCACCGGCGCGCGATCGCGGACGTGGACGCCCGGATGGCGACCGCGTGACCTCGGGGACGCCGACCGGCACACCGTGGCGAGGGCCGGTCGCGCCGACGGGCCCGTACCCCCCGACCGCACCGTCGACCGCGTCGGTGCCGGAGCTGCGACGGCGCCACGCCGCCCTCGGGCCCGACGAGATGACCGACGACGAGGTGTCGCTCGTCGGCCGTGCCGTGCTGGTCCGGGACCACGGTGGGCTCGCGTTCGTGGTCGTGCAGCAGGACGGCGGGCGCATCCAGGCGGTCGTCGAGCCGCGTCGTGGCACCGAGCACCTCGCCGTTCCCGAGCGCGGCGACGTGGTGGGCGTGACCGGCGTGGTCGGCACCTCGCGGAGCGGCGAGCTGTCGGTGTTCGCACACGAGCTCACCGTCCTCGCCCCCACCCTTCGTCCCCCTCCCGACAAGCACCACGGGCCCCGCGAGCCCGGCCGTCGGGCCCGGGAGCGCGAGCTCGACCTGCTGGCCAACCCCGACAGCCGTCGCACGTTCGAGGTCCGCTCCGCCGTCGTCCACGCGCTGCGCACGGAGCTGCACGACCTCGGCTTCACCGAGGTCGAGACGCCGGTCTTCGCCACCTCGGCCGGCGGCGCGGTGGCCCGCCCGTTCACCACGCACCACCACGCCCTGGGCATCGACCTGTACCTGCGGATCGCACCCGAGCTGCACCTCAAGCGGCTGGTCGTCGGCGGGTTCGACCGGGTCTTCGAGATCGGTCGCGTCTTCCGCAACGAGGGCATCGACAGCACCCACAACCCAGAGTTCACGATCCTCGAGGCGTACCAGGCGCCGGGCGACTACGTGGACATGATGGACCTGGTCGAGCGGCTGGTCGGCCGGGCGGCGGTGGCGTCGGGATCCACCGTCGTCACGGTCGACGGCCGGGCCGTCGACCTGGCCCGCCCCTGGCGTCGCGTGCGGATGGCCGACGCGGTCGAGGAGACCACCGGCCAGCGGATCGATCCGGCCGGCGACGTGGCCGACGCCCGCAGGGCGCTCGACGCGATCGGCGTGGCGTGGGACGCCGCATGGGGGCCGGGTCGGTGCCTGGTCGAGGCGTTCGAGGAGCTCGTCGAGCGCACGCTGGTGGAGCCGACGATCGTGTTCGACCACCCGGTGGAGACCTCGCCGCTCGCCCGGCGCCACCGCAGCGAGCCGGGCGTGGCGGAGCGGTTCGAGGTGTTCGTCGGCGGGCGTGAGCTCGCCAACGCGTACAGCGAGCTCAACGACCCGGTCGACCAGCGCCGCCGCCTGGAGGCCGCGGCGGCCGCGGCCGCGGCGGCGGGTGCGGAGGAGCGCGGTGCGGTCGGCGAGGTCGACGAGGACTTCCTCCGTGCGCTCGAGCGCGGCATGCCGCCGACGGGAGGACTCGGCATCGGCGTCGACCGGCTGGTGATGCTGCTGTCCGGCGCGTCGTCGATCCGCGACGTGATCCTGTTCCCGACGCAGCGGCCCGAACGGCGCAGCGCGGCGGACGCGACAGCGGCCGCCCCGATCCTGCCCGGCACGCCGCTGCCGACGTCGGTCCGACCCGGCGCGCCCGTGTCGGTCGTGCGGCTGTCGGGACTCGTCCGCGTGGTCGCGACGCTGACGACCGTCGTCGGGGTGCTCACGATGCTCAGCGCGCTGCCGGCGCTCGCCGTGCGCGTCGTGCCGATCGACGAGCTGGTGTCGCCGCTGCCGCAGGCGGTCGACGACCGCGTCCTGGCGGTCGGTCTCGGCCTGTGCATGGTGCTCCTGGCCGGGCAGCTGCTGCGGGGGAAGCGCCGGGCCTGGAAGCTGGCGGTCGGGCTGTTCGCGCTCTCGGCCCTGCTCAGTGTGGTCCGGGGCGGCGAGCTGGTCGCCCTGGTCACGTCCGTCAGCATGCTGGTCGTGCTCGGGCTCACCCGACGCGATTTCACGGGGCTCCGCGACCCGCCGTCGGTGAGCCAGGTCGCCCTGGCCGCGCCCCGCTACCTGCTGTTCGTCTACACGTACGGGTTCCTGGCGCTGTGGAGCCAGCGCAACCGGCTGGACCCGCCCTTCGGCTGGGTCCGCTCCGCCGAGGCGATCACGCTCGGGCTGTTCGGCGTGTCCGGTCCGTACACGTACCGCGGGACGTTCGCGACGTGGTTCCCGACGTCGCTCGTGGTGCTCGGCGTGATCGGACTGCTGCTGCTCCTGTGGCTGCTGCTGCGACCCGCGGTCGCAGCGGCGGGGGGCACGACCGACGCCCGCGCCCGTGCCGAGGGGCTCGTCGACGAGTGGGGCTGGGACACGCTCGCCCCGTTCGCGCTGCGGAGCGACCGGAGCTGGTTCTTCTCGTCCGACGGCCGGGCGATGATCGCCTACGGCTATCTCGGCGGGTTCGCCCTGGGATCGGGCGACCCGATCGGTGACCCGGCGTCGGTGCCGCTGGTCGTCGACGAGTTCATCGAGCACTGCCGCCACCACGGCTGGCAGCCGGCGTTCCTCGCCGCACGGGAGATCGACGTGCCGTTCTACGCCGAGCGCGGGTTCCGCGACTTCTACCTGGGCGACGAGGCCGTGCTCGACTGCCGTCGCTTCGACCTGGACGGTCCGGGCATGGGGCCCGTGCGCCAGTCCGTCCGTCGGGTCGAGGCGAACCACCGGTTCGAGCTCCTGGCCGAGGCGGCGGCTGGCCCGGACCTCGTGGCCCGCCTGGACGAGATCAGCGTGCGGTGGCGCAAGGGCGCCGACGAGCGCGGCTACACGATGGCGATGAGCCAGGCCGTCGGCTCGGACGACCCGGACCGCCTGCTCGCCGTCGCGTGGGCCGTGCCGGAGGACGGCGGCGACGAGGTCCCCGTGGCGTTCCTGCGGCTCATCCCGGTCGGGCGAGCCGACGGCCCGTACGGCCGGGGTTACACGCTGGACCTGATGCGACGGCTGCCCGGGGCCGCCAACGGCATCGTCGAGTACCTGGTCGCGCACACGGTCCGGGAGCTCGACGAACGTGGCGTGCGGCGGCTGTCGCTCAACTTCGCCGCCTTCTCCCGGCTGCTGGACGACGACGTCCAGCACACGCGGGTGGACCGGCTGCTGCGCAGGATCGTCGACGTGCTGAACCCCTACTACCAGATCCGCTCGCTGCGGGAGTTCAACGAGAAGTTCCAGCCGGAGTGGCAACCCAGATCGCTGGTGTACGCAGATCCCGGCGACCTGCCGAAGGTGGCGTTGCGCTACGCGTTCCTGGAGGGGTTCGTGGACCTGCCGATCCTCGGGCGCCTGCTGTCGGGACCCACCGAGGTGACGAGCCCGTCGCCGGGCACCGCACCACCGGGCGGTGCCTGACACACTGCACGGGTGGCGAACTCGACACCTGGCCTGCTGGACCGACTGAGGGATCCCGACGCCGATCCGGCCGAGGACCGCTCGCGGCTCCGCTTCGCGGCGATGATGGCCGGCATGGGCGTGGCGCACTTCGTGGCGCCCGGGCCGTTCCGACGGATCGTGCCGCGGTGGTTCCCGTGGCGGAGCCAGGCGGTGGCGTGGAGCGGCGTGGCCGAGGTGGCCTCGGGCGTCCTGCTGGCGGTGCCGCGGACGCGCCGCGCCGGTGGCTGGCTGTCGCTCACCACGATCGCAGCCGTCTACCCGGCCAACGTCCAGATGGCCATCGACGCCAGCCGCGGGGTGCCGCAGGTGGCGGCCCCCACCTGGGCGGCGTGGCTCCGGCTGCCGCTGCAGCTGCCCATGCTGGCCAAGGCGTGGAGCTTCACCCGCTGAGCGCGGCACGCGACGACCGTCCGCCGGCCCTGCCGGGTCTGGCCGACACGGCGGTGCTGCGGCACCGTCTGCTGAGCGCGCTCGGCGGGCTCCGCTCGATCGGTTCGGCACACGTGGTGGGGCTCCTGCGCGTGGACACCGGCGAGTGGTCCCCGACCGACGCGGCGGAGCGCATCCGCGCCGCGGTCCGCCCCGGCGACTCGCTGGCGATCGTGGGACCCACACGCTTCGTCGTGCTCTGCGAGCGGCTGAGCCACCCGGACGACCTGCCCGCGATCGCCCGTCGTGTGGAGCGCTCGCTGCTGGGACACGACGAGGACGGTGGACCCCTGCCGCCGGATCGGCCGACCATCGAGCTGGCCTACGTGGACCCGTCCGACCCCGACCCGGCGGCGCTGCTGCGCGACGACGCGGACGACGGCGCGCGGTGGATGCCGTTCGACTTCGTGCTGAAGGGGATCGGCGCCGGTCGCGAGCGCGCGGAGGCGGCGCTGCGCGCCACGCGTGACGGCCGGGAGCTGGTGTTGCGCTACCAGCCCGAGGTCGAGCTGGCCACCGGACGGCTCGCCGCGGTCGAGGCGCTCGTCCGTTGGGAGCGCGACGGCGAGATGATCGGCCCCGACGAGTTCATCCCGCTGGCGGAGGAGACCGGGCTGATCGTGCCGATCGGCGCGTGGGTGCTGCGCACGGCGTGTGCCCAGCTGGCGGAGTGGCGCACCGCAGGTGCGGCGGCCGACGTGTCGCTCGCGGTCAACGTGTCGCCCCGGCAGCTCCAGCACGACGGGTTCGTGGACGACGTGGCGGCGGTGCTCGACGGATCGGGGATCGGTCCGGGCGATCTCACCATCGAGGTCACCGAGGCCGTCCTGCTCGGCGACATCGAGGTGGCGAGCCGCCTGCTGCAGCAGCTGCGCGACCTGGGCGTGCGGATCGCCATCGACGACTTCGGCACCGGCTACTCGTCGCTCACGTACCTGCACCGGCTGCCGGTCGACGCCGTGAAGCTCGACCGCACCTTCACCGACGGCCTCGGCACCGACGAGCGGCTCACCGCGATCGTGACGGCCGTGATCGACCTGATCCTGGCCATCGGCCTGGAGCCGATCGTCGAGGGCGTCGCCACCCAGGAGCAGTACGACCGGCTGCGCGACCTGGGCTGCCGCCTCGCGCAGGGCTCCTTCGTGGGCGCGCCGGTCGCGGCCGACGAGTTGCTCGACCGCCTCCGCTGACCGCCACGGTCCGAGCGGGACCCTGGTTCCGTTCCACCTTTCCGACGCTCCAGCGTCGGAAAGGTGGAACAGAACGTTCAGAAGGGGAGCGCGGGGTGGCCGAGCACGCGGTGCGGGTCGCACGCGTCGCGGAGGATGCGCACGAGCGCCCGGTCGCCGGGCGGGGTGACCGCCGTCCACCAGTCCGCGTTGTGCGGGCCGATCCCGTGCTCCGCGCTGTAGCTGCCGTCGTGGTCGTGCACGGCGGTCGAGAACACGATCGAGCGGGCCAGCTCGCGCTCCTCTGGCGACGGGGGGCCGTCGGGGAACACCAGGTTGCAGTGCGTGCCGCCGTCGGCCCAGTGTCCGAAGTCGGCCACGACGGCCCGGGGGAGCGCCTCGGCGACCCGGTCGATCACGTCGGTGCGGAACGACACGAGCTCGGAGCGGGGGACCGAGACGTCGAACCCGACCACCGTCCCCGTGCGGGCCAGACCCTCGGAGATCGAGTGGCGCAGACCCCACGCGTCGTCGAACGGCACGAGCACCGCGTCCAGCACGGCGCCGCTCGCGGTGACGTCGGCGACGGCGGCGGCGAGCGCGTCCTCCACGTGCGACGGTCCCGCGGCCTCGACGAGCACGGTCACCTCGGGCACCGTCCCGTCGGCGAGCGGCCGGCCCGGGTGCCACGGTGCCCGGATGCCCGGGACGGTGTCCACCGCCATGGCGATCGACGTCGACGACATCACCTCGTAGGCGGAGAGCAGCGTGCCCAGCGATCCCTCGACCACCCGCAGCGCGGCGATCGCCCCCGCGGCCCCGGCGGGGGCGAGCAGTGCGCACGCCTGCTCACGGGGACGGCGCGACAGCTCGACCGCCACACGCGTCACCACGCCGAACGCGCCGGCGGAGCCGACGACCACCGAGCTCAGCCGTGGCCCGGTGTTGTCCTTGCGGAGCCGGGTGAGGTCGTCGAGCACGGTCGGGCGCTCGTCGGCATCGGCGCCGGGATCGACGTCGGCCAGCACCACCTCCAGACCGAGCACGCGCCGGCGGACGTCGCCGTCGTGCAGCATCCGCGCCCCGCCCGTGTTGGTCGCCACCATGCCGCCCAGGCTCGGGTCCGCGGCCAGGTCGATCGGCAGGGCCAGGTCGTGCGGCGCCAGCAGCTCGTCCAGGGCCGAGAGCCGGACCCCGGCCGGCACGATCGCCACCCGGTCGTCGACGTGGAGCTCGATCGGCTCGACCAGACGTTCCGTGCTCAGCACGACGAGCGGACGATCCATTCCGCCCGCGGCCGCCGGCGGGACCGAGGCACCCACGAGCCCGGTGTTGGCGCCCTGCTGCAGCAGCCCGATCTCGTGGTCGACCGCCCAGCGGACGACCGTGCGGACCTCCTCGGTGGTCGCCGGTCGCAGCACCGCCGCCGCGTGGCCACCACTGCCGCGGGCCGGCCGCTCGTACCCGTCGAGCACGTCGCGCCCGGGGCGCAGCACGGCGGCGTCGCCCAGCCGGGCCGCCAGTTCGTCCAGCCACTCGTCCACCACGCGCCAACATAGGGGTCGCTGTCGGCACGCCGTGTCGATTCGGGGGCCCGGTCACGGGTGAGCAACCAGGGGGCAGCATGCGGGTCGCGGTGTGGGGGACGGGCAACGTCGGGCGTCCGGCGATCCGGGCGGTGGTCGCGGACCCGGCGCTCGAGCTGGCGGCGGTGATCGTGTCGGATCCGCGCAAGGAGGGCCGCGACGCCGCCGAGCTCTGCAACCTGGACGAACCGACGGGCGTGGTCGCCACGCTCGACCACGCGGCGGTCCTGGCCGGCGGCTCGGGGCGGATCGACGCCGTCGTCTACGCCGCCACCGGCGACACCCGGCCCGACGCGGCGGTCGCCGACATCGTCGCCTGTCTCCAGGCCGGCGCGGACGTCGCCTCCACGTCGGTGTACCCGCTGATCCACCCCGGCTCGACCCCGCCCGAGCTCCGCGACCGCATCGAGGCCGCGTGCGCGTCGGGCGGGTCGCGCTGCTGGGTGTCGGGCATCGATCCCGGATTCCTCACCGACCTGGTCGCGCCGGTCATCATCGGCACCTGCGTCTCGGTCGATCGGGTCACCGTCCGGGAGACCTTCAACTACGCCACGTACCACGCGCCGCACGCGGTGAAGGAGCTCGTCGGCTTCGGCGGCTCCATGGACGAGCTGCCCCCGATGCTGTGGCCCACGGTCCCCACCATGGTGTGGGGCGGCGTGCTGCGGCTGCTCGCCGAGGCGCTCGACGTGGTGGTCGACGACGTGGTCGAGGAGATCGAGCGCCGCCCGCTCGAGCACGACCTCGAGCTGCCGATCGGGCACTTCGCCGCGGGCACGCTGGGCGCGTTCCGCCTGCGCCTGAACGGCATGGTCGGCGGCGAACCCCGGATCGTCGTCGACCACGTCACCCGCATCGACGACGGCTGCGCCCCCGACTGGCCGTACGCCCCGGAGCGCTCGATGGGGTGCCACCAGGTGCTGATCGAGGGCGATCCCGACGTGACGCTGAGCATCGAGGCCATGGACACGGCCGACCCCGCGACCCGCGGCGACCACAACGTGGGCGGCATCGCGCTGTCCGCCGGACGGCTGGTCCACGCGCTGCCGGTCCTGCGCCAGGCGCCGGTCGGCATCGTCACCGCGCTCGACCTCCCGCTGGTCCCCGTCCCGGGACTGCTGCGCACCACCTGACCGACCCGACCGACCGACCTGACCGACCCCCGCCCCGCCCGACGACGAGGAGCTCCGATCCGGATGACCGACACGCCTACCACCGACGACACCGACCCGCTCGCCCCCTACGCCGGCCACGGCGGCGAGGTCGGTCGCGTGTTCGCCACGTCCGACCCGTGGTGGCCCGAACCCCGGCGCGCGCCCGAGGGTGCCCCGAACATCGTCGTCGTGCTCTGCGACGACCTGGGCTACTCCGACCTCGGGTGCTACGGCTCCGAGATCCCTACCCCGAACGTCGACCGCATCGCCGCCGAGGGCCTTCGCTACACCGACTACCACTCGGCGCCCATGTGCTCGCCGACCCGGGCGTCGCTGATGACCGGGCTGGAGCCGCACCGCGCGGGGGTGGGTCACGTGGCGCACTCCGATCCGGGCTTCCCCGGGTACGCCATGGAGCTGACGCCGTTCGCTCCGACGCTGCCCGAGCTGCTGCGGGAGGCCGGCTACCAGACGCTGATGGTCGGCAAGTGGCACCTGACCAAGGACAGCGAGGTCAACGACGCCGGCGACCGCTCCTCGTGGCCGCTGCAGAAGGGCTTCGACCGCTACTACGGGTTCCTGGACGCGTTCACGAACTTCCACCATCCGCACCGGCTCATCGAGGACAACCACGCCGTGCGGACCGACGAGTACCCAGAGGGCTACTTCGTCACCGACGACTTCACCGACCGGGCGATCTCGATGATCCGGGAGACCAAGGCGTCGGACCCGTCCAAGCCGTTCTTCCTCTACTTCTCCCAGGCCGCGGTCCACGCGCCGCTGCAGGCCAAGGAGGAGGACATCGAGCGCCACGCGGACGTGTACCGCCAGGGCTGGGACGCCATCCGCCAGGCCCGCTACGACCGCCAGGTCGAGCTCGGCGTGGTCCCCGAGGGCACCGAGCTGGCGCCCCGCAACCACGAGCCGGGCGACGAGGTGCCGGCCTGGGACGACCTCGACGAGGACCACCAGCGCCTCTTCGCCCGCTACATGGCCGTGTACGCGGGCCTGGTCGACAACCTCGACCAGAACATCGGGCGCCTGCGCGAGGCCCTCGAGGAGCTGGGGGAGTGGGACAACACGCTGTTCATCTTCACGAGCGACAACGGCGGGTCCCGCGAGGGCGAGGAGCAGGGCACCTCGGCGTACTTCCGGACGCTGCACTTCGGGCGGAAGGGCACCGAGGAGCCGTTCGTGGAGGACCTGGCCCGGATCGACGAGATCGGCGGGCCGACCACGCTGCCGCACTACCCGCGCGGGTGGGCGATGGCGTCGAACACGCCGTTCCGGCTCTACAAGATCAACGCCCACCGCGGCGGCCACTCCGTGCCGTTCGTCGTCTCGTGGCCGGCGGCGCTGGCCCGGGCCGGCCGCTCGGGCGGTGAGCTGCGCGACCAGTTCGTGCACGTGACCGACCTCCTGCCGAGCTTCCTGGACCTCCTCGGCGTGCAGCGCCCCGACGAGTGGCGCGGGAACCCGGTGCTGCCGCTCGCCGGCGAGCCCGTGTTCGGTCCCACGATCACCGACGCGGAGGCCCCCGGCCGCAGCCGCGACGTGGTCATCGAGAACGAGGGCCACCGCGGCTACCGCCGGGACGGCTGGGAGGCCGTGACGCGCCACCCGGCGCGCACGCCGTTCTCGGATGACCACTGGGAGCTGTTCGACATGGCGGCGGACCCGACCCAGCTCCACGACCTGGGGGCCGAGCACCCCGACCGCCTCGCCGAGCTGGTGGCGGCGTGGGAGGAGGCCGCCTGGGAGAACCAGATCTTCCCCATGGACGAGGGCACGGGCTACCGGTTCCTGCTGCGGCCGCCGTGGGTCGAGCGCTACGACGAGCCCGTCGTGCTGCGACCCGGCACACCGACCCTCGACCGCTGGCGCTCCCAGCGGCTGATCCTCTGGCGCGACGTCACGATCACCGCGGACGTGACGCTGGCCGACGGCGACGCCGGCATCGTGTTCGCGCACGGCGATCAGGGCGGCGGCTACTCGCTCTACGTCGACGACACCGGCGAGCTGGTGGCGGCGCACAACGGCTACGGCATCGAGCGCGAGGTGCGGGGACCGGTCGTCGCGCCGGGCCGCCACGAGCTCGAGCTGCGGATCACGTGCCCGGGGGACGACGTGTGGGACCTGGCGCTCGCGGTCGACGGCGCCGAGGTGGCGTCCGACACCGACTTCCGCCTGCTGATGGCGATGGCGCCGTTCGAGGGCATCGACGTCGGCCTGGACCGCCGCTCGCCGGTGTGCTGGAAGGTGTACGAGCGCCACGGCTCGTTCCCGTTCCGCGGCACGATCCACTCGGTGGCCTACCGGCCCGGCGCGCCGGCGCCGGACAGTCCGACCAACTTCCTGGACCTGCTCCGCGACTGGGGCCGCACGATGGAGTGAGTCAGGACCGGGACGTGAACCCGGAGCCGCCCGAGGTCCCGCTCTGTTCCCGTTCCGGCACCCGATGACGTGCCCGGAACGGGAACAGAGCGTGCGGCGGGACCGGGGAGCGTGCGTCGTAGGGTCGGCGTCGTGATCGAGGTCGACGTCGTGGTGGTGGGCGCGGGCGCCATGGGCTCCGCGACCGCATGGCGCCTGGCGCGTCAGGGGCGCAGCGTGGCGCTGCTGGAGCGGTTCGGTCCCGGTCACGACCGCGGGTCCTCGCACGGCAGCACACGGATCTTCCGGGTCGCCTACCGCGACGCCCGCTACGTCCACCTCGCCGTGCGGGCGCTGCCGCTCTGGCGGGAGCTCGAGGACGCGGCCGGCGAGGTGCTGCTCGAGCAGGACGGTCAGCTCGACCACGGACACGCCGCCGCGATCGAGGAGATCGCCGGCCACCTGGAGGGGACCGGCCATCCCGCGCAGGTCCTCCGGCCGGACCAGGCGACCGAACGCTGGCCGGGCATGCGCTTCGACGAGGCCGTGGTGTTCAGCCCCGAGGGCGGCCGCTGCTACGCCGACCGCACGGTGGCCGCGTGCCAGCGGCTGGCCGCGGCGGCCGGTGCAGAGGTGCGCTTCCACACACCGGTCGAGCGGATCGAGCCGGCGCGGTCCGGCGATTCGGTGACCGTGCACACGGCGGACGGCCCGTGGCGTGCGCCGGTCGCGGTCGTCGCGGCGGGGGCGTGGGTGCAGCCGCTCCTCGCCGGCGTGGACGGCGTGCGGCTGCCGCCGGTCGTGGTCGAGTCCGACCAGCCGTCGCACTTCCGGCCCTACGACCCCGACGCGCCCTGGCCCGCGTTCCTGCACCACATGGCCGTCGACGGCTCGGCGGACCACCCGCTCGCGTTCCACGCGTACGGCCTGTCGAGCCCCGGCGAGGGCGTGAAGGTCGGCGGCTACGGGACGGTGGTGCCCGACGACGCGGAGGACCGTGGCGGCATCTCCGCGGCGCGGACCGCCGAGCAGGTCGGCTACGTGCAGCGCTGGCTGCCCGGACTCGACCCCACGCCGGTGTCGACCACGTCGTGCCTGTTCACGACCACGCCCGACGAGCACTTCGTGCTCGACCGCCGTGGTCCGGTCGTCGTGTGCTCGCCGTGCTCGGGACACGGCTTCAAGTTCGTGCCGGCGATCGCGGACGAGGTGGCGGCGCTCGTCGCCGGCGAGTCCCAGCGCGAACCGGCCTGGCGCCTGCGCTGAGCGCCGGGCACCGGTCCTCGACCGTGGCGACCCTCATGATGGCGCCCCTCATGAGGCCGCCCTGCGGGATGGCCCCTCCCGGGTGGCGCCGTCAGGACGGCGCTTCGATGGCGGTCGACGCCGTGGTCACGCTGCGGGTCACGACCGAGATCTGCGGGACGTCGCCGAGCGATCGCCAGGTGACGCCGTCGGTCGTCCACTCCGCCCGCCACACGACCGTGACGTCGCCGTACCAGCGGTCGCGCCGTCCGAGGACGCCGGTCTCGGTGCGATAGGTCACCGCGCAGGTGCCGTCGCGCCGGGCCTGCCGCCGAGCGGAGGCAGGGTCGTCGGGGTCGAACGCCCGCCCGGGCCCGTTGCAGGTGACCGTGCGGTGATCCGCGGGGTCGCCGCTGCGGACCGAGAACCCGACCGGCCGTGCCCGCACCCGTGCGCTCACAGCGCCGGCGGTCAGCGTGCGGTCCACCCTGGTGGCCCACGCCTCGTCGGAGAACGACGTGAACACGGGTTCCCCGACGACCACGTCGGTGCCGACCGGCGGGCTCACCTGTCGGGGCAGGGGCGGCAGCGTGGTGATCATCCGTCGGGCCAGGACCTGTGGCGCGGCGCCGGCGTCGGTCGGGACGAGCCGGGCGGTGCCGTCGAACCGGCCGCCGGTCACCCGGATCTGCACGTCCGCGCCCTGGGCCGGTCCGGTCTCGGCCAGCGTGATCAGCACGTCGAGGAGCGGCGAGTCGAACGACGGGTCGAGCGAGACCAGCTGCAGCAGGTAGGCGAGCTCGGCGTCGGTCAGCGTGAGCCAGTACGTCGACGGTGCGGGTCCACCGGAACGGGGCCGGATCGTTCCGCCGGTGAGGATCGAGGTGACGATGCGACCGTCACGGGTGACCCGGGACGACGCGGCGCCGTCGCCGGCGGCACCCGCGTGCGATGGCGCGGCCACGAGCAGCGCCGCCAGCAGCAGCATGGCCAGCGCCACCGCGGTCCGGGCCGTGGCAGTCGTGTGCCCGCGTGCCCGGCTCACGAGCCTGCGTCCCCGGTCGGGCAGGGGTCGGGCGAACCCGGCGCCAGCACCTCGAGCTCGGTCTGGTCGAGCGAGGAGAGGACCCAGCCGCCGTCGACCCGCTCGACCACGCCGGTCCCGCGGCTCGCGCCGACGCCGTCGTCGACGACGGCGCCGCTGGCGACGTCGCGGACCACGCCCGGCGACCAGCCGCACCAGTCGAAGGTCAGACGGTCGGGCGACTCCGCGTGCACGGACCGGGCGTGGTGGACGTAGGCGAGCGCCCCGTCCACGACCGGGATGGCCTCGCCCCGCGACAGGCGCCCGAGCACGGCGGTGCGGACGTCGTCGGCGAGCACGGCGCCTGGCGGCACCACGGCGGCCCACTCCGCGAGCAGCGGATCTCCTCCACGGAGGAACGCGGAGGGGTCGCCGTGGAGCTCGGTGACCACCCGGTCGTACCGGGCGAGCACGTCCTGGACGACGGCGGCCGGTCCGTCGACCGGAGCGGCCGGCGCCGGCGGCGCGGTCGTGCTC
>JAEXGP010000091.1 GCA_023450775.1 Actinomycetes bacterium
CTCAGTGCATCGGACCTGGTGACCCACGAGGCGGGCGACACCGTCATGGTCGGCGAGATCCCGATCGAGCTCATCCACACGCCTGGCCACACGCCGGGGAGCCAGTGCTTCTTCGTCAACGGGTGCCTGGTCTCGGGCGACACCCTGTTCCTGGACGGCTGCGGTCGCACGGACCTGCCCGGCGGCGACCCCGAGGCGCTGTACCACAGCCTCACCGGCACGCTCGCCCGCGTGCCCGACGACGCCATCCTCTTCCCGGGCCACCAGTACTCGGTGGAGTCCTCCGACCTCATGGGCGACACCCGCGCCCGGAACGTGGTGTTCAAGCCCAAGAGCGCGGAGCAGTGGCTGATGATGTTCGGCCCCGGCTGACAGTCCGCGTCCCACGGTCGACCCGGTGCCAACCTTGGCCGGGTGACCGACCTCGCCGCGGGCCAGCTCCCGGAACGCCCCGAGGAGCCCAACACCGAGCCGCCGCCCGAGGCCGCGCCGCACATCTCGCTGCGCATGGGCGACGGCCGGGCGCTGCCCCGCTGGTTCTGGCGTGCCATCGTCGCCGTCGCGCTGTCGGTCGCCGCCTACCAGTTCGGTCGCTCGATCCTGGTCCAGCTCCAGGGCTTCCTGCTGCTGGTGGCGATCTCGCTGTTCCTGTCGTTCGCGGTGGAGCCCGCGGTGAACTTCCTGTCCGACCGGGGATGGAAGCGCAGCGCCGCCACGCTGTTCTGCTTCCTCGTGCTGTTCGTGGTGGGCGGACTGTTCCTCTTCGTGATGGGCGACCTGGTGGTCACGCAGGTCGAGGACCTCGTCGACAAGGCGCCGAACTACCTCGAGGACTCGACGCGTTGGATCAACGACACGTTCGACACCGACATCACCACCGACGACATCACCACGCAGATCGAGAGCTACCAGGACGACCTGACCGACGTCGCCAAGAACCTCGGGGGTCGGGTCCTGGCGGTCACCGGCACGCTCGTCGGTCTGATCTTCCAGGCGTTCACGATCGGGCTGTTCAGCTACTACATGACGTCGCAGGGCCCGCAGCTGCGCCGCAACGTCTGCTCCGTGCTGCCCGAGCGCAACCAGCGGACCGTGCTGCTGCTGTGGGAGCTCGCGATCCAGAAGACGGGCGGCTGGATCTACTCCCGCCTGCTGCTGGCGGTGCTGTCGTCGGCGTTCACCTGGCTGTTCCTGACGATCGTCGGCGTCCCCTCGCCGCTCGCTCTCGCGCTGTGGGTCGGCCTCATCAGCCAGTTCATCCCGGCGATCGGCACCTACCTGGCCGGCGCGCTGCCGGTGCTGATCGCGCTGCTCAACGATCCCATCGACGCCATCTGGGTGCTGGGCTTCATCCTCGTCTACCAGCAGATCGAGAACTACGTCCTCGCCCCCAAGATCACGGCCCAGACGATGGACCTGCACCCGGCCGTGGCGTTCGGCGCCGCGATCGTCGGCGGCACGCTGCTCGGGCCGATGGGGGCGATCATGGCCCTGCCCGCGGCCGGGGTCATCCAGGCGTTCGTGTCCACGATCCTGGAGCGCCACGAGGTCGTCGACTCCCACCTCACCGAGATGGAGCAGATCCGGGAGGAGTCGGGCGACAGCGGTGTGCGCAAGGCGATGCGCCGGATGCTGCGAGGCGGTGACGGCGACGCCGAGGTGGGCGTGCGCCGGATGGAGGACGAGCACGAGTCGCTCGACCCCGACGATCCGCACCCCGCCGACGACGACACGAGCCGCGGTCCACCACACGGAACGGACTGAGCGACCGGCGTCAGGCCCGACCGGCGTCAGGTCCGACCGGCGTCAGGTCCGCTCGCGGCCGGCGCAGGTCAGCAGGAACCGACCGAGCGTCCGCAGCAGCCGGCCGCGGTCGTCGTCCCACGCCAGGCGCGGTTCGGACCAGAACACCTGCAGCGCGCCGACCGTGCGTCCGCGCTGACGCAGCGGCAGGTGCAGGCACGACCGCACGCCGAGCGAGCCCAGGGTGGCGCCGTCGACCGGCGAGGCGGGCAGGCGGCGGGCGTCGTCGACCAGGACGAAGCGGTCGGCCTGGATCGGTGCGAGCCCCCACGGGAACCAGCCGGTGGGCACGACCGCGCAGACCGGGGGCAGCGGCGCCTCGGGGTCCAACGTCGAGCCGTCGACCCGGAGCGCGGGTCGTGCGTGCAGCACGGTCACCTCGTCGGACCCCACCCGGAACAGCGCGCAGGCGTCGGCCCACGACGCGTCGCGCACCAGGTCCAGGCCCTCGTCGAGCAGCCGCCGGGTCGACCAGTCGGTGGCGTGCGCGGTCAACCGGTCCACGGACGCGCTCAGGCCGTGGAGATCGGTCGCGGGCGCACCGGGCCCGGAGGGTCGTGTGGGGGACATCGTCCATCCACCGTCGGCGTGTCCCGGCCCCGACTGGAGAAACAATGTGTCACCGCCGCGTGCCCCACCTGGCGTCTCGCCCGCCGTCGCAGCGGTTGCCCACGCCGGGGCGGCGCAGCATCCCCCGCGCGGTGCCACACTGGGCGCTCGGGGCGGCGCGTCCGACCCGTCGGGGGGACCGAACAGGGGGTCAGCAGTGCACGACGTGATCATCCGCGGCGGCACCGTCGTGGACGGCACCGGGGCACCGGCGCGCACCGCGGACGTCGCCATCACCGACGGCGTCATCACCGAGGTGGGCACCGCGGCGGACGGCCGCCTGGACGGTCGGGCCGAACGGGAGCTCGACGCCGACGGCCTCCTCGTCACGCCCGGCTTCGTGGACATCCACACCCACTTCGACGGGCAGGTCACGTGGGACCCGATGCTCACGCCGACGTGCTGGCACGGCGTGACGACGGTGGTCATGGGGAACTGCGGCGTCGGCTTCGCGCCCGTGCACCCCGATCGCCACGAGTGGCTGATCGGACTGATGGAGGGCGTGGAGGACATCCCCGGCGCCGCGCTGTCCGACGGCATCCGCTGGGGCTGGGAGACCTTCCCCGAGTACCTCGACGCCGTGGAGCGGACGCCCAAGGCGCTCGACGTCGGCGCGCAGATCCCGCACGGGGCGGTCCGGGCGTACGTGATGGGCGAGCGCGGCGCGCGCAACGAGCCGGCCACGCCCGAGGACATCCAGGCGATGGCCGCGATCGTGGGCGACGCGATCCGCGCCGGCGCGCTGGGGTTCTCGACCTCCCGGACGATCGCCCACATGGCGATCGACGGCGAGCCCGTTCCGGGCACGTTCGCCGCCGAGGACGAGCTCTTCGGGATCGGCGCCGCGCTGGCGCAGGCCGGGGCCGGCGTGTTCGAGCTCGCGCCCGCCGGCGCGCTCGGTGAGGACCTCGCCGCGCCCGACGCCGAGATGGCGTGGATGCGCAAGCTCGGCGCCGCCATCGGCCGTCCGATCGTGTTCGCCCTCACGCAGAACGACCACGACCCGCTGTCGTACCGGCGGATGCTC
Source organism: Actinomycetes bacterium (assembly GCA_023450775.1). Lineage (GTDB taxonomy): Bacteria > Actinomycetota > Acidimicrobiia > Acidimicrobiales > Microtrichaceae > Dermatobacter. Next base: position 3,440 of record JAEXGP010000091.1, read on the forward strand.
GAGCTGAGCACCCAGGCGCAGGCCGAGGGCTCGCTCGTCATCCCGCAGGTCGCAGCCCGGCCGATCAACCTGCTGCTCGGGCTGCAGACCTTCCACCCGTTCTCGTACTGCCCGTCGTGGGCCAAGGTCGGCATGCTGCCCGTCGAGGAGCGCGTGGCGGCCATGCACGACCCCTCGTTCCGCGCCGCCCTGCTCGCCGAGGTCGGCGACATGGACGAGACGATGACGCAGTTCCTCGACCCCGACCGCGTGGTCACGATGGGCGCGGTGCCGGACTACGAGCCGAGCCCGTCCGAGACGATCGGCGCACGGGCCCGGGCCCAGGGGGTGAGCCCGTGGGAGGTGTACTACGACGACCTCATGGGCGACGACGGCGACGCGCTGATCATGCGGCCGCTGCTCAACTACACCGACTTCAACCTGGACGCGGTCCACGAGATGCTCACCAGTCCGGCCACTCGGTGGGGGCTCGGCGACGGCGGCGCCCACTGCGGCACCACGTGCGACGCGTCCACGCCGACCTACCTGCTGACCCACTGGGCGCGCGACCGCGCCGAGGGCCTGTCGGTCGAGGACGCCGTGCGGACGCTGACGTCGGAGACGGCGTCCCTGTACGGCCTGGGCGACCGCGGCGTGCTGGCGCCGGGCAAGGTCGGCGACGTGAACCTGATCGACCTGGACGCGCTGAGCCTGCACCGACCCGAGATGGTCGACGACCTGCCGGGCGACGCCCGCCGGTTCGTGCAGCGTGCCGAGGGCTACAAGGCCACGATCAAGTCGGGCCAGGTCACGCTGCTCGACGGCGAGGACCAGGGCGTCCGCGCCGGCCAGCTCCTCCGCGGCCCCCGCTGACCGCCCCTGCCCGGGATAGAGGGGTGCACAGTGACATCCCTTGTGGCGATCCGGGCCAGAGAAATCTGTGTCGTCCCGGGCAGTCCTTGTCCGGGCCCGATTCCCATCTCCGGGTCGGTGCCGGGTCTCAGAGCTCGATGACCTCGAACGAGACCGCGAGCTCGACGCCGAGCTGCGGTCCTACCTCGGCGGCGAACCCGCGGAGGAACGGCTCGGGATCGGTGCCGAGCGTCCCCTCGGGGAGGCCGTCCAGGTACGTGCGGTGCGCCTCGAGCGACTCCACCCCCTTGTGGATCCAGTCGGTCACGTCCACGGCGTGCGTTGCCAGGTCCGAACCCGAGAACGCGGCGAACCGCACGCCGGGCCAGGGGTCCAGCACCACGCCCGTGTCGGGGTCGGCGAGGTCGGTGAACAGCCAGCGGTTGCCGGCGTCGCGCGCCGCGTCGAGCAGGGCCAGGCCGGTCTCGCGGTGGTCCACGTGGTTCCAGCCGGCGCCACCCCAGTGCTCCCGGAAGTTGATCGACACGACGACGTCGGGCCGGTGGCGACGGATCGCGGCCGCGAGGTCGCGGCGCAGCTCGACGTCGGCGACCACCAGCCCGTCGGGCCGGCCCAGGAACTCGACGGTGTCGACCCCGACGATCCCCGCCGACGCGATCTCCTCCTGCCGGCGCAACGGTCCGCACTCCTCGGGCGGCGACCCGTCGATGCCGGCCTCACCGTCGGTGACGAGCAGGTACGTCACGGTCTTGCCCTGCGCCGTCCAACGGGCGATCGCCGAGGCGGCCCCGTACTCCAGGTCGTCGGGGTGCGCGACGACGGCGAGCGCCCGGTCCCAGTCCTCGGGCAGCGGTTCCAGCTGATCGGTCACGGGTCCTTCCTAGTCCGGGCTCGATTTCTGGTGCTCGGATCCGGACGAGGGATGTCGCTGTGCACCCCAATTTCGCTGGTGGGGGGAGTGGCTGTCGTACGATCGCCGGCCGGAGGTGTGCCGACCATGACCATCCTCAGCGCCAGCGAATCGATCGTGGTGAGCGCCGGCGAGTTCGACGTCATCCTGCTCGTGCTGCGGGTCGTCGCGGGCGTGACCCTGTTCCTGCACGGCTACAACAAGGTCTTCCGCGGCGGGAAGATCGAGGGCACCGCCGGCTGGTTCGAGAGCCTCGGCATGAAGCCGGGCCGGCTCAACGCCTGGATGGCCGCCACCACCGAGCTCGGCTCGGGCATCCTGCTCACGCTCGGGCTGCTCACCCCGCTGGCCGCGGCCGGCCTGATCGGCATCTGCGTCGTCGCCGCCCGCACCGACCACCGCGGTGCGTTCTTCATGTTCAAGAACGGCTGGGAGTACGTGATGGTCTACGGGTTCCTCGCCTGGGGCATCGGGGCGCTGGGCCCCGGCCGCTGGTCGCTCGACCACGCGTTCGGCATCCTCGACGACCTCACCAAGGACTGGCGCGGGGCGATCATCGCCGGCGTCCTGGGCGTGGTCGCCGGCGCGGGCACGCTGCTGGCGTTCCACAAGCCCACGCCGTCGTCGGACAGCTGACCCGGCACCGGCGGCGAGCGGGCCGTCGGTCCCAGCCGGCGACGCGTCGAGCGTCCAGCCCCACATCGGGCATCCGGCTCAAGCTGAAGGGGCCGGATCCCGACACCCGGTGCGTGAGGTTCCGCGCGTGACATCCCAGTTCTGGTGGTGGGTCGCCCGATCGAGCGGCATGGTCGCGGCCGTCCTCATCGCGCTCACGCTCGTGTGGGGACTGCTCCTCACCACCAAGGCCATCCCGCGCAAGGGCATGCCGGCGTGGCTGACCGACATGCACCGCATGCTCGGCGGGCTCGCCGTCGCCTTCATCGGCGTGCACCTGGTCGCCCTCTTCCTGGACAGCTACGCCCACTTCGCCTGGGCCGAGCTGTTCGTGCCGTTCCGGTCCGCGTACCGGGCCGGCGCGGTCGCCTGGGGGATCGGTGCGTTCTGGCTCCTGCTGGTCGTCGAGGGGACGTCGCTGCTGCAGCGCCGCATGCCTCGAAGGGTGTGGCGCGGGCTGCACTTCCTCTCGTACCCGGTGGCGGTGATGGTGGCGTGCCACGCGATGACCGCCGGCACCGACGCCGGCAACCCGTTGTTCCGGGCGGTGACCTTCGGTCTGCTCGCGGTCCTGGCCTCGCTGACCGCGTACCGGGTGATCTCGGGCCGGCGGCGAGGCGTCAGCGGCGACGCCCGCACGACGCCGGTCGACCGCCTCGGCCCGACGCCCACTCGCCGGCCCGTCCCTGCGGCGGTCCCGGCCTCGGACCCCTCCAGCGAGGTTCGGTAATCTCGAACCTCGGCGGCCGACGCACGGTCGACGTGACGTGGAGGCAGACGGGTGGCCGAACCGACGGCGACGGCACTGGCGGGTGGGTTCGAGCCCGCCGACGAGGACGCGTGGCTCGCCGCGGTGGACAAGGTGCTCAAGGGGGCGCCGTTCACCAAGCTGGTGTCGACGACGGCCGACGGCATCACCGTCCAGCCGCTCTACACGCCCAGCAACTCGCCCGGCCGCCACGACGAGGCCGGATTCCCCGGCCAGGCGCCCTTCACCCGGGGCTCGCACGCCGCCGGCACCGTGGACGCCGCATGGGACATCCGCTCCGTGGTGTCCGGCGCCGATCCCGCCACCGCCAACGCCCGGGCGCTGCAGGACCTGGAGCGGGGCGTCACCAGCCTGGAGGTGCGGTGGGACGGTGACGCCGCCGCCCTCGCCGCCACGCTCGAGGGCGTCTACCTGGACCTGGCGCCCGTGGTGCTGCGGCCGGGCTTCGACTTCACCGCCGCCGCCGACGCGCTGATCGCCCTGTGGGCCGAGCGGGGCGTCGAGCCCCGCACCGCGGTCGGCGGCTTCGGTGCCGATCCGTTC